>JBFMDG010000296.1:0-8659 GCA_040754135.1 Verrucomicrobiota bacterium | reverse complement strand
GTTGATCTTCTTGATGATGTCGGACACTTTTTCGGTGCTGGCATTGAAGCTGATCGAGACGCCATTGATTTTGAACTCGCCCGCTCCGCTGCCGCCATCGGAGATTGCCGTGGCAAAATTGGCTGCATTCAGCACCGAGTCCAGTTTGACGACGCCTAAAGCGGACGAACTGGCAATTGAGTTGGTGCCGTTATTGTAGAGTTTGGCCACTTGCAGAAAATTGCTCGTATCCACCGCGCTTCCTAGCGTAATCGTGCCGGGGCTCGAAAGGGTGATCTTATCTGTGGCCGAGTCGTAGCTCCCCGTGACCGTACCACCTGTGGCGGTGCTGATTTTGTCAAAAACCGCCTGCAGGGTATCGCTCGTCGCGATGGTCACTTGTTGACCATTGACACTGAAAGTACCGGCGGTAACGCCAACCGCAAAACCGGCATTGCTCAGCACCAGGCCCGAAACGTTGTTGCTCGCATTTAGCCGCGCGCCGGCATCATTGCCCCCCCGTTGTTTGGAAGTGGTGGCCAACTGCAAGATATTGAAAATGTATGACCCGCTTGGAGTTCCTGGCGCCGCAGTGGCTGAGGCAAGCGCGCTATCGCTGACTTTGGTTGTCCGGCTGTCGAAAAGACTGGTTTCCTTGAGGGCGTCAATCCGCAGCTTGAGGGTGGAGAGCTGGGTTTTGACGCTGCTGTAGGAGTTGTTGATCTGTTGAAGTTTGGTTTGCTCCGTGCGCATGCGGCGCTGCGGAGCGCGTTCCACCTCAGTGAGTTGATCGACCAGCGTTTGCCAATCAAAACCTGAAGCCAGACCTGACAATCCTAATTCCATAAAAGCGATACCAAAACGGCATCCATCTTGATCGGCTTATCGGCACCCCGCGCATTTCCTTTAGCAGAATTTTGAAGAAGACTCTGAATGCGACCTCTGGAGGCATCCGTCAGCCGATTCAACGATTCGGCCTTTTTTGCCCAACGCTCCGATTGCACCGGTGCACCGCGGCGCTCCAGCACTCGAAAACTCGAGAAAAAGGGAGGAAAAATGGATTTGACACGCATGGCCTTTCGGTTCCTGATCTTGAGTCACCAATATCCAAACCACCATGGTGTCCGAATGGATCCGAAACACTCATGGTCATTCCGAAGGTTGCTCATTCTCCTCTGAGCGGGAGATGCCGAAAGCAAAGTGGTCGCAAAGGGTTCACACTGGTTGAATTGCTGGTGGTGATCACCGTTATTGCCGTCCTCGCTTCCCTTCTCATGCCGGCGCTTTCGAAAGCGAAAGCAAAAGCAAACACGGCCATCTGCCTCAACAACAAACGACAACTCAACGTCGCGTGGATCGCTTACAGTTCGGATCACGATGATAAACTTGCCATGAATTCTGTGGGATCGAATCCTGGATTCGAGGTGGGGATTTCATGGGTCACGGGGCAAATGGCGTGGCACGTAGATGTTCGAGATAACACAAATTCAGCTTACTTAACTCAAGACGAGTTCTCCAGCTTGGCACGGTACTTAGGCCGCTCCGCTAAAGTATTCAAGTGTCCGGCGGATAATTTTCTGATGAAGGAGATGCGAGCGCTGGGTTGGGAGCAACGTGTGAGGAGCGTTTCGATGAATTATTTTCTCGGTGCTGGTTCGGACGCGGAAAATGCGCGCAGAAAGCCATCCCCTCCTCACAACCCAGTGTTCGTCATGATGAGTGAGATTCGCAGGCCAAGCGCACTCATCAATTTCATCGATGAACACCCTGACTCAATAGACGAGAAGACATTTTCGGTTGTTACGGTTGTCGGGTCCTATTCTTTGGGGTTTCCTGGTAATTACCACCAAAAGGGGGCGGTTTTTAGTTTTACCGATGGACACGCTCGATTGAAGCGCTGGACAGATGGATACCGGAATGTTGCCGTGAAATTCAAGGGTCAGCAGGTAACTCCCACCAGTGTGGATGGAAAGAGGGTTGAGGGCACGAAAGATCATACTTGGCTGAGCGACCATTTGGGTGAGAAACCTTCGGCCCAAAGTCCATGATGGCAGGCTCAAAAACTGCAGTAGGAATTCTGCTGTTGGGATTAATTCAGTATCTCTCATTCGCCAGAATCCTCGATGATTTCGAGGATGGCGACTTGCGCACGTGGAGCAGTTTTGCGTTTGGCCGCGGGAGCATGGTCGAGGGAGGCGGAACTCTGACCCTCGATATCGCGTCAGAACGCTCGCAGCATACGTTGGTTGCGGCTGTGTACGAAGCGGAGTTGTTCTCAGTTGGCAACGAACCGCTGGAATTGAGCGTGGATGTGGTGATCGCGACCAATCCCGAGGCGTTTGTTGGAATTAGCTGGGTGCCCGAATCGCTCGATATCTCGACGGGACAGGGCTATTTTTTTGTTGCGTCGGAAAATGAAATTCGAGTTGGCAAAGGAGATGGCTTATTCTTCCGGCGCACCCTGACGGCAACTCCCGTTCCGCGTCAAGATATCACAATGACCCTCAGCCTTCAGACCATCGGCGAGAGCGTGGTGATTACTGTGCGCATTCAGGAGACGGGCGGCTCGACAATTTATTTTGAGCAAGTCGTTACCGACACGCCGGCCACTGAGGAGGTGATTGGGGGCACGGAATTGCCTGCCGTTCCTTTTGAAGGAAAAGGGCGTTTTGCGCTTGTTCAGCTTGTGGAGGCTTCAGCAGAAGGCAGCAATCAGATCGTGTGCGACAATGCGCAGGTGAGCATCGTGCGTCCCACCGGCAACACCTCCCCCTGGATAATCCCATTGCGTCCTAAGTGGGGTGAGTCCTTCCTTACACATAATGAAAATCAGCCCGAGTTTTGGACCTCATCGCACTTTATCGGGGATGACTCACCTGGAGACCTTCAGGGAGCGGTGAAAGGTGCAAGATACGCGATTGCACACGATCGAGGGCCGGATGGTCGGTCGATAATAATCGACAGCGTGATTCCATTTATGCCAAATCGTCAGCTAACCCTCCAGTTTCAGGCATTCGATTCTCAACGCCTGACGAATACGCGCAGCACCCCTTTTGATACTTTTAGTATTTCAAACATCGTGATCGAGATTGAGGATTACGATTTCGAATCGGGCCAACACCTGCAGAGCCCGAAACCATACCCGGAAGGATCGGGTTTGGACGAGGATTCGTACATCGGCAGAACAGGGCAAAGTGGATTTGATTACAAATCATCTAAAGCCGGTGAATCGGTTTACCGTCCACTTGATCAAGTCGAGACGGTGCATTGCTGGGATCATGTGCGTCCATTGCAGCGCGAACGCGGCAGCCTCGATTCCAATGTGTACGATTATGCGGTGCAAAACCGATTGCTTGGAGATTACCAACAATACACGCGCGAGTTCGAGCCTGGTTTGTACGAAGTGTACTTGCGACAGAGAATCATCCGAGCGGAACGAGCCGAATGTGCGCTGCAATCGGTACAAACGGATGGAACTGTCTCGACACTGGGCTTTTTTCACGGAGAACGCTCTGGTTTTGCCTTTGTGAACGTGCCGCTGGTTGGGGCTGATGGTGTGGCGAAAACGATCCGACTCTCGGGAAAAACCGTGCTGCGAGTTTTGGAAACTTTGCGGACCGGTGATGGAGACGCTGATGTTCAGCGGAATTATTTGGTGTTCATTCGCCATCCGCTTCCATCGCTAGTGCTGCAGAGCGCTTCGACTGTGACGGGACCTTATGCAGATGTTGATGAGGCGAATTACGATTCCGGTCTGCCAGTGTTTGTCGTCCCGATGAGCAGCGGTCAGTCGCGCTTTTATCGTATCCGGGGCGAGGCCAATTCCTCGATCGAAAGGCTTCGGATTATTGGAGAGAATGTTGTGATCCAATTGGCTCCTTAAGTTCTGAACTTCCGGTTTTTATGAGAGACAAACGAATCTGTTTCGCCGGCATCGCGCTCGCAATATTGGCGGCCTGGAAAGCGCATGGCGCTGCGCTGGATGACTGGACGCTGGCGTTTCCACTTCATGGCCAAATCAGCCAGGTCACCTTTGGCAACGATACTTTTGTGGCTGTCGGAGAACGTGGCACAATCCTTAACTCTTCCAACACCGAGCAGTGGATTCCCTCGCACGTTCCAGCGCGTTATCAACTCTTCGGAGTCACTTACAGGGAGTCACTCTTTGTCGCGGTCGGTTCCGCAAACAAAGGAGTGATTCTTACCTCAGTCGATGGCCGCGCCTGGACTGAGCGCTTTCTCAATGGGGGAGGATTATTCGCGGTGGCGCATGGCAATGGACGATTTGTAGCCGTGGGCCAGGCTGGAACGATCGTTTATTCCGACGACGGTCTTTTGTGGCATCCAACCACCAGCCCCGTCACGAGTACGATGTTCGATCTCGTTTACGGCAATGGAGTTTTTGTCGCGGTCGGTGGAACGAGCGCTGAACCGCTCATTCTCTCATCGGCAGATGGAAAATCGTGGACCGCGCAGACGGTTGCCAATGATTCACCGTTGTGGGGCGTGGCTTTTGGCAATGGGAAATTCTGCGCAGTCGGCGGACTGGACAAAGTGTGGGTTTCAGAATCGGGAGTGACCTGGACCAGGACAGCGCTCCCGGCAGGTTTGGCGATCATGGATGTCACTTTTGGCAACGGTGAATTCCTGGCCGTGGGCGCTCACGGCGCGGTTTTGCATTCTACGGACCTGATCTCATGGACTACCGATCAAAGCCCTGTTTCCGAGGAGGTGCGGCACGTTGATTTCTCGAACTCGCATTTTTTTGCGGTGACAACGACCAGCCGTTTTTTTCGGAGTTCCGACGGAACGCAATGGGTGGAAGTGGCGAGCCCGCGTGTGCAGGAAAACCTCTTTTCGGTTGCGGCCGGCCACAATCGATTTGTGGCGGTCGGTGAAGACGGTTACACCCTGACTTCAGGCGAAACGCACGAATGGACCGCGCAACCGCTGCGCGCCGGGCAGCATCTCTACTCGGTTCATTTCGTCAACGGACAGTTTATCGCTGGAGGCATGCAGCAACTTGGGTCAGATCATTTTCTCCTGTTCTGGTCATCCGCGGACGGACTGAACTGGACTCGCCGGAGTGTGCTGGGCCCCGGAGTGATTCTGAGCGTGACGCATGGACAAGGGAAGTACGTGGCCGTGGCATCGGAACCAGACTTCAATTCGCAATTTTGGATTTCGACGGATGCGGAAAACTGGACCCGCGGCAGTGGCATCGCCGGGCACGATCTTCAAGTTCGTTTCGAGGCGGGACAGTTTTTCGCGTTTGGCTCGCCCGGCGCCATTTGGAGTTCACCAAATGCAAATGATTGGGTGTTGCGAGCGAGTTTCCCATTTGGCGAATTTCGGGATTTGGTTCGCGTGCATGGAATGCTGGTGGCCGCGGGCCCTCGCATTGCTGCGGTGAGTCACGACGGGCTCTCGTGGACCTCGGCACGTCTGAACTTGGATCTTCAAGCACTCGCACCCGCCGGCAATCAGGTCCTGGCCATTCATGCGGGTTCACGACCGGCCGTGTATTCCTCAACCGATGGATTAAACTGGCTGCCGCGAAATGATGGCTTGGTGGTGCCGATCGACCTCGTCAACTTAAACGGGCGATTCGTTGCGCTGACGCACTCCGCCCTGTTTCAGGCCATTCAACCAGAGATTCAATTTCTGTCCCCAATTTTGAGATCTGGCGGCACGGAAATTGTCTTTCAACTCACGGCAACCGATGGCACACAAGTCACCGTAGAAACGAGCACGAACCTCGTGGATTGGGAGTTCTTTAAACTTTTTCAAAACGCCCCGTTCGAATTCGCTGAGCCAACGCGGGGGGCGAGATTCTTTCGCGCCCGAGTTTCTGGTCAGTAGCATCTCCTTTCGTTTTGGAACCCAGTTCGAATATTTAGAGTAGCGCTTGCGGACCTAAACGCCGTTCGTCTCATGTGGTCCTGCCCTTCGGAAGCGAGCTCGATCGGCGTCAGCCTGAATAAAAACGAAAACTCGGACGGCTCCGTTGTGCCGTCCGAGTTGTTCGCTGTCCGAATCCGAGCGTTCCTTACGAGAGGAGACGCAGAGCGGATTGCGGGCTGGCGTTTGCCTGCGCCAACATCGCCGTGCCTGCCTGAACGAGGATGTTGTAGCGGGCGAACTGAGTGCTCTCCTCGGCCACATCGACGTCTTTGATGCGGCTGTTGGAGGCGGCCAGGTTGTCGCGCAGGATCCCGAGCTGTTCGCTCGTGTAATTCAACCTGGCGTTTGACGCGCCGACCGTGGCGCGGTCACTGGCCAGTTGGGACAAGGCATTCTTAACACTCGTCAACGCGCTGGCTGCGGTCGTGGTGGTGGAGATGCTCGCACCGGTGGCGGCGGTGTAGCTGGCGTGACCGAGGTTGATTCCGGACATGCTGAAGGTGTTGCCATCGGTGTCGATGGTGACGCCCAAAGCGGTCGAGCTGAACAAACTCACGCCGTTGAAATCACGGCTGGCGGTGTTCGTGATGAACGCAGCCAGAGTGGTGAACTCGGAGTTGTAGAGCGACCGATCCGTGTCGGTCTTGGTGACATCCTGCGACAAGACAGACAACTCGCTCATGCGATCGAGCGCTTTCTGTACTTTTTGCAGGTAAGCATCCCGTGTTTGGTTGAACGAGATGGCGTTGCCGACGTTGCTGTTGGCCGCGTTGCTCCGGCTGATTTGCGCTTCGAAGCGAAGCGAAACCGCCAGGCCTGCCGCATCATCTTCCGGGTTCACAATTTTGGAACCCGAAGAGAGGCGGGCGAGGGATTTGGACAACAGACTGGATGATTCCGAGAGCAAGCGAGCGCTGCTCAAGGCCGACGTGTTTGTGTTGATGACCATATACTGGACTCCTTCCATGAGTCACCCCTTGCGGGGCATTTGTTGTTCACGGCATCCGTGCCGCCAGGCGACATTTGATTGAGGGCCGTCACCGTTTCCCTGCTGGACTTTCGTGGCTGCCAGCCGCCGTGTCTTGCGACATTGCAGGTTATCGGCAAGCCTTTTCGAAACTTAAGTGGGTTGCGCGATGTGTAGTGCGCCAAAAGTAAGTGTTACCCGAAACCGGGACGGGAAGGTTCCGACATTGGCGACATTTGAACGGCTTGAAATTTGAATTAGATTCCCCAAGCTGAACGCAAATTCGGCCCTGAACGATCATGAAACCTATCCGTTCGCGGTGCATGTTTGTCCCCTCCCGCCTTACCCTCGGCTGCGCTGCCTTTGCCTTTATGGCCAGTGCACCCCTTCACGTCTCTCTCGAATCGGCCACGCTCTCTTCCGTGGGCAATGTCTATCACGTCTCTCAAATCACCGGTCCCTCCGCCAATAGCGCCACCGAAGAGCTCTGGGCGCTGAGCGGCACTGATATCGGCACGATGTTCAAAGATTTCTCCGGCGCCGTTTTTTTGGCGTTCGGTGATTCCTACGGTTATTTCGACGGAGTTGCTGCCGGCGGAAATGATTGGCGTTACAACCTGCTCGCCAAATCCATCGATGCACTCCCCTCGAACGGCCTCGAATTCCTGGCGATGACGTGCGACACGCCGAATCACGCCAAAACCATCATTCCCAAAGACGCCAACGATTTTACGATCATTCCCAACGGGGGAATCTCGATCGGTGACAAGCTTTACATTCATTATCAGCGCATTCTCCAATGGGGTCCTGGGCCGGGACAATGGTCCGCCAACGGTTCCGGCATCGCGCTCTCCGTGGATCACGGCCAAACATGGACAAAGACGAGCATGTGGAATGGCCAAAGCGGCTTCGTCCAGGCCGCGCTCTATCGCAGTGGTGGCTACGTTTATTTTTTTGGAATTCCGGCCGGACGATTTGGGGGCGTCAAACTCGCGCGCGTTACGGAAGCGAATATTCTCAACCTCAATTCCTACCGTTATTGGACGGGCAGCACCTGGTCCAGCAATCAGAGTTCGGCCGCCACGCTTGTGGCCGCGCCAGTCGGCGAATTGTCGGTCGCCTACAACAGTTTTCTCGGCCGCTACATCATGCTGTATCTGAATGAAAACAGCGATTCGATCCAGATCCGCACCGCCTCTGCCCTCACCGGTCCTTGGAGTGCGCCCATCGATGTGCTCTTTAGCGGATCGCTCCCCGGATTTTATGCACCAATGCTGCATCCGAACTTTTCTTCAGGGCAGGACATCTATTTCGCGCTTTCGTCCTGGGAGCCGTACAACGTCTATTTGATGCACGCGACGTTAAACCCCGGGTCCACTTCCTGGGGGCCTTTTGATTTGCCCGGGCGCGTGGAAGCTGAAAACTTCCGCGAAGGAGGTGAAGGAACCGGTTATCACGACACGACCTCCGGAAACACCGGCGGGTGGTACCGCAGTGAAGGCGTGGACATCCTTTGGAACAACAACGAGGACGCGCATCAAGTGGGCTGGATCGAAACGGGCGAATGGCTCTCTTACAAAGTCAACGTCACTCAGACCGGCGCTTACAAATTGCGATTGAAATATGCGTCGGGCGGTTCGGGTTGCACGGTGCAGGTGGATGCGCCGGGCGGCAATCCGGTGTACGTGCCGGCGACCGTTTTTGGGCGGCACAGGCAGTTTCACAAGTTTTCGCGTTTGGGAACCGAACACAATCTTCAATCTCAATGCCGGTCAACAGTTCATGAACATTTATTTTCCTGCCGGCGGC
>JBFMDG010000295.1:0-8665 GCA_040754135.1 Verrucomicrobiota bacterium | reverse complement strand
GTTTCCAATTCACTGCCCAATACGACGTTGCGCAACCGGCCGGAAACGCCGGCGCGGTTTGATGACTGGTTTATCCAACCCGGGTCAACGCAACTCCTGGCCATCGTCAGGGGAATCAATCGCACACGAGCCGGATTCACGAATAGCAACGGGCTGTTCCCCGATATGGGATCGATATTGGCGACGCCTGAGTTGTCGATGCTTTCACCGTATTTGAATGTCACCGATCCTGCTCAAATCATGAGCGGCATTTCAGAGGCCGCCATGGAAAGAATCCCGCAACAGATCATGTCGCTGCTCAAACCCGATGAAGCGCGGGTGGTGATTTACGCTTTCGGCCAATCATTGAAACCCGCCGATCGCTCGATCATCACCTCGGGCAGGTTTTACGGATTGTGCACGAATTATCAGATCAGCGGCGAGTCCATTTCGAAAGCGGTGGTACGCTTCGAACCGGTGCCCTATTCGACGAACAAATGGCGGAGCGTGGTCGAAAGCTACTCCATCCTGACTCCGGAATGATTTTTCAAACAAATTACCAGTGCGCCTCCAGTCCTTCAGTTTCACCAAGATGAATTCATGCGGCATCGCCCCATGGCGTTTCAGAAAGATTGTGTTACGCTCTGGAACTGTTCTGTCCTTTCGTCCGTCTCTTGGGGAAAGAGGCAGCTAATCTCGTATGCGTTTTACAAGTCGAACCTGGTTTTTGTTGAGCCTGCTTTTTCTGGTCGGTGCCGTCTTCTTTTGGCTTGAAGGCAACAAGCGCCAGGTCAGCAAAGAAGCAGAAAAATCCAACCCAACGCTTCCTTCTCCTTCCGCCCCGCCGGCTTCCACCCCTTCCGCCGCCACGACTCCATTTCAACTCCTCACCCAAATGGATTCGGATCAGGCGGCAACACGTCAGCCGATTGTGACGGGCGCTCCGGCTCAAACTGCATCGGCGGACAATCCCTCTGAGCCGGCACGTCCGATGGGCGCGGGCAAATTTCCTCTTCGGCTCAGCAATTCCAAAAAAACTATCGAAGAACTCACTCGCACGGAGTCGGCTTTATTATTGCGCAATGCATTTCTGGATACGGAAATCTCCCAGGATGTGGTTGTGCCGGAGCATCTCCGCGTCCCAGGAGATACCCGAAGCTTCATCGTTCAATCCAAAGGTCCGATCACGGAGCAGTTCCGCGCGATGCTCGCTGATGCGGAAGCTTCGATTGTTTCCTACATTCCAAACAATGCCTACCTCGTTCGCGTCAGTCCCGAAGGAGCGCGTCTGCTAGCCACAGCGCCAGCGACGCAAGCTGTCCTCCCTTACGAGCCCTATTACAAACTCGATCATAAATTGCTCGGCATTGCGGTCGATCAGCAATCCTTGCCTGACAACGGATGGTTGCAGGTCACGCTCTTTTCCGATGACAAAGAGGCGGGGATGCAATCGCTTCGAACGCTGGGGGCTGATGTCCTGGGTGAAGACCGTTCCCCATTTGGGCCTCAAGTGATTGTCCGAGCTCGGCCCGATAGTTTGCCACAACTGGCGCAGATCGATGCCGTCCAAGGCATCGAGCCTTATTTCGAACGACGCCTGCTTAATGACCGCACTCGCGTCCGCGTCGGCGTTTCCACCAACACACTCGTGCCGCAGAATTACCTCGGGCTGACCGGCAGCAATGCCGTGGTGAACGTCGTCGATTCCGGCGTGGATAGTTCCCATCCCGATTTGGCCGGGCGCGTCTTTGCCGCTGATCCGAATGACCTGACCGATTTCGATGGCCACGGCACGCATGTGATCGGGACCATCGCCGGAAGCGGTTCACAATCCGGATCGATCGGTTCGCCTCCAGACGGATCAGTTTCCGGCGCGAACTTCCGTGGAATGGCGCCGTCCTCTCGGGTGTTTGTCCTTCCGCTCGGCTTTTATCCGCCTGTCACGTCGCCGATTTCGGATTCGTGGCTGATTGAAACGGCCGCGCGGACCAACGTCAGCACCTTTCGCCGGACCAATTCCTATCTGATCTCGAACAATAGCTGGGGTTACGTAGGCGCCACGGAGTATGATTCATCCGCGGCCCGATACGATGAGGCCGTTCGGGATGCCGTGCCGGGAATGACCAATTCCCAGCCGGTGATTTATGTCTTTGCCGCAGGCAATTCGGGAGAGGGGAGCGACAATGGTCTCAACGGTGATGCCAACAGTCTTTCTTCACCGGCGACTGCCAAAAATGTGATTTCCGTTGGTGCGATCGAGACCTTCCGTTTTCTGACGAATGAATTTGTCATCGACAATGGGGACGGAACATTCACGACCAACAAACCGTTTTTGGGAATGACGGACAGCGATTTCGAGGTGGCTTCTTTCTCGAGCCGCGGCAATGTGGGCATCGGAACAGAAGGCCAATTCGGCCGTTTCAAACCGGATATTGTTGCGCCGGGTGTGTTTGCGATTTCTGCTCGCTCGAAAGATTGGCGGCTTGAAAATGAGGTCAGCACCAACTCGCCGCTCTACCAAATTCTTCAGGATCTGAACGGTCCCCTTGGTCCGTTTTACAGGTATTCCTCCGGAACAAGCATGTCGGCGCCGGCGGTGGCGGGAATGATTGCATTGATGCAGGAGTTTTTTGAAACCCGTTTGCCATTCAACATCCGCCGCACGAACAGCCCGGCCATGGTCAAAGCCCTTTTGATCAACGGCGCCCGTTCGGTCGCGCCGATCTACGATTTTCAAGTTCAAAGCAGCATCAATTATCAAGGCTGGGGCTTGGTCAATTTCACGAACTCCGTGCCAACGATCATGTCCACTCGATCGACCAATGATTGGCCGGTGCAGATGATCGATCAACATCCGGCCTTGGCTTTGACGACCGGCGAACGACGATCCTGGAACGTCACTTTGTCCGGTGACGCAACGCAATTTCCATTAAGAGTGACGCTCGTGTGGACGGATCCTCCAGGTAATCCCAGCGCCGCCGTCAAGCTGGTGAACGATCTCGATCTCGTAGTTTCGAATACCCTCACGAAGCAGGTCTTTTACGGCAATAACATTCCTGTCAGCAGCGACTTCACGCAGCCCACGGAGACGAATTCGCCCCCGGTGACCGATGTGGTCAACAACGTCGAAAATGTTTTCATCCGCGACCCGGGCGCGACCAACTGGGTCGTGAGCGTTGTCGCCAAGCGGGTGAATGTGAATTCGGTTTACGATTTGAACTTTCGCACGAGACGGACCAATGATGTGGCGCAGGATTTCGCACTCGTGATTTCCTCGGGCAACACTACGTTGACCAATGGCGTTCGTGTTTCGCCTCGCACCGTCGAGGCCCCTGATCCTTTGCCTGAGCCTCAATCCATGACCAATGGCGTGCCGTTGCTCAATCAACGTGTCGGCGCGCATTCTCCCATTTACCGTGCGGCATCGACAAACGGCCTCACGAACCAATGGAGTTTTTACATTTTCACCAACATTTTTATCACGAATGATTTTTCGACCCTGACCAACGGCACGAATGTGGCCTTTGTCACTTTCCTCCCGCCGGATCTTGCCCGTCCGCGCAATTCAGAAGGCGACGTGGATCTGTACGTTTCAAGAAATCAGCCGGGTCTGCTGCAGTTGGACCCGGCGGCCTTTGCCGATTCGGAAACCAAACGCTCCCTTCGTCGCGGCGGAACTGAATTCGTGGTCTATACCAATGCCGCCATCGGTGATGTGTTTTATATCGGCGTCAAATCCGAGGATCATCAAGGGGGCGAGTTCGGACTGATCGCCATCTCGAGCAATGATCCATTCGACGAAGATGTGAACGGAAGCCGGTTGCTGCGTGGTTACCCGACGGGAGTGCGCATCCCCGATGGATCGGCCAACCAACCGGATGGCGCGATCGTGCTGGCCTTGGGCTTGACGCCCGTGACTGTCCAACGCGCGGTGGTCACGAATACCGTCGTGCACGAGAATTTCGGCGATCTCTTCGGCCAATTAAGCCATGACGGGCAATTTGCGGTATTGAACAACCACACCTTCGGAGACTTTTTCGGGACGAACACCTTCATTTACGACGACAGCGGTTTAGGGGACATCGCGTTCAGCCAACCGACCGATGGACCAGGAAGCCTGAACAATTTTGTCGGTCAAGAGGGCATGGGTGTTTGGATGCTGAACATGATCGACAATTCTCCCACTCATACCGGACGTGTGGAAAGCTTGCGGATCCGGCTCGATCCATTATTGGGTGGCGATCTGGGCGCGTTCGGCCCGGAAGGAGTGGATGGCAGTGTCGGGCCTGGCCAGTTCATTTATTATTTCATTGATGTGCCGCTCGAAGCGACGAATCTGATCATTCGATTGTCCAAGATGACGGGGCCATTAGAGGTTTATTTGCGGCGAGACTTGCTCCCAACCCGAAGTTCGTATGACAAATTCCAGCCGGTGAATCCTCCGGGCGGCGACGTGACGCTGAGTATTTACGATCAGCCAAATCCGCTCACTTCCGGCCGTTACTTCATTGGATTGTACAATCCAGGCTCCTCGATTGTGAATTTCCACATCGCAGCGTTGATGGAGTTGGATTTGACGCTGACCTCGCGGCGCGAACTGATCAGTCCCGCGCAAATACCGATTCGCGATTTTGCGGTCACGAACTCGATCATCACAGTCCGTGACGATTTGACCGTTGAAGATCTGAGCGTGGGGGTCCGTGTGGATCATCCGCGTGTTTCCGATTTGGTGATGCACCTGGTCAGTCCGCAAGGGAAACGCATTCTCCTGGCCGAAAACCGCGGCGGCTTGGATCCAAACGGCTATGGCATGTCTATTTTGCGGACTAATTCGTTCTCACAGGCTGCTCCATCAGAGGGCAGCCAGAACGAACATCGATTCCGAATTCAGACCGGCACGAATCAAGGAACCATTCAGATCAGTTACGATTTCCTGCAAGCACCGGACAGCTTGCGTGTGCGGTATGAAGGATCATTGATCTTCGACACTGGACTGAGAAGCGGCCGTGCGGTTGTCACCGTCAATTATGGCCCCGGCAATTCCACCGACGTGGACATCATCATGAATGAAGGCGGGAGTTCACAATCGAACACACGCTGGAGTTACACCGCTTCCTTGCTCACCGGGAAACATTATTACGCGGTATTTACTGAGAACACGAACGCTGCCAAGGTGCCGATTAAATTCGCGACGCCTCCGTTCCGCAGTCCCAGTATTTCCACGGGCATTCTCATGTCGAGCAGCTTTGAAGGCTTGCCACCCGGCTTGACCTCCGCCGGAGGCGTGGTCGATGGCTGGAGCGTATTGACGAATCAGGTGGAAGTGTTGACTGGATTGGGACGCGCACATACTGGAGTCAATCTTCTCGACCTGACCAACGGCGTCATCTCGAGAGTTCTGCCCACGACCATTGGGAAGGAATATCGCCTTACCTTTGCGTCGCGACGGTCAGATCGAACAAGCCTGCTGGGGTGGTGGCCTGGGGAAGGGGATGGGCGCGACATTTTGAATGGCAATAATGCTTTGCTCTCAGGAGTTGCCTTTGCCCCGGCGCAAGTCGGACGCGGATTCCAACTCGATGGTCAGCAGAGCGCGGTCATTGTTCCCGATTCCGACACCTTGGATTTTGCCTCGGGCACCAGTTTTTCGCTTGAAGCATGGATTCGAATCGAAAGTGGCTCGACCAAACCGCTGATCAGTCTCATCGATAAACGGCTCGCCCCGCAAATTGTAAATGGGGTGCCGAATGGCGGCTCGGTGGGTTATGCGTTATTCCTGACCAATGGCATCCTGGCTTTTGAAATGTCCGAAGCTCCGCTTGCCGTCGGGAACTTTTCCCAGTTTGTTTCAGCCAGTCCTGATTTGCGTGATGGCCAATTCCATCACGTGGTCGTGACGGTTTCGCGCGGGTCCACAAGCGCTGGGACGTTTTATATCGATGGCCTCGCTGTCGGTTCATTCAATCCTTCGGTCGAGCCCGGGACACTGGCCAATAACGAACCATTCCGCATCGGCAATCATGCCACCAGTGATGTGGACGGCTTCGCGCCGGGAATCATCGATGAAGTCTCGGTTTACGGCAAAGCGCTGACGGCGGCTGAAGTGCTCGAGATCTTTAACACCGGCACAGATGGCAAATGCGGGCTGGCTGTTCCACCGCCGCCCTGTCCGATTCCCGGACGGTTCGTTCTCAACGGCCAAACCAATTATTTCATCGGCGCCACCGATTGGCAGACGAACATCACCACTTTCGTCGCAACCACCAGCGGAACGATTTTGGAAGTGAACGCCCTCGATGATGGGCTCTGGGTGGATTCGTTCGAACTCGAAGAGACAGGGCAGATTTACTATCTGCCCGAAGAGTCGCTCAAGTTATTGCGCGGAGAACGGACTTTGGGCGATTGGAAACTGGAGATTTGGGACAATCGCCTTGGCCCAACCAACTTGCCGCTGCCGATGTTGGTCAGTTGGCAATTGAATTTGAAATACGCCGGCGTGAGGCCGGAGCAAAAGGGCATTTTCCTGACAAATGGCGTTCCATATTCGGGCGTGCTCGCGACCAATCAAACAAATTACTTCATCGTCGATGTGTGCAATGACACCACGTTCACATTCAATCTCCTGAGCGGACCACACAATCGATTGCAGCTCCTGGCTGATCGCAGCGGATTCCCCACAGGCGACAGCACTCGCGATGACTTTGAAGCGTTGCGGAATAATCTGCCGTTCAGCGATCCGCCGCCGCAAACCGGCTTCGCGTTTCTGCCGCTGGGGACGAACGTTCCCATGCCCGCTCCATTGCAGCCAGGAAAACGCTATTACCTCGCAGTCCATAACATTTTCCCTTACGAGACCAACGACTACACCATCTCCGTGCAGTTCGATCGCGGCTCCTGCTCGGGGCCAAGACCGATCGTGCGATTGAACAACGACGTTCCTTATACCAACGCCGTGCCTCCATCGCCGGCGGAAGATTTCTTTGATTATTATGTCTTCAACGTCTCGAGCAATGCGGCTTCCGTCCGTTTTGAACTCGTGCCGCAAAATGGAGATCTCGGATTGGTGGCGAAGAAAGCGCCCATTCTGCCTGACTTGTCTCGTTATGATTACATCAGTGATGATCCCGGCATTGTGCCCGAGGTGATTCTGTTCGGCACCAATTCGTTGCCAGTAGCCCTGACCCCAGGCGATTGGTATTTGGGCGTTTACAATCACACCACGAACCTCGTCAGCTACACCATCACGGCCACCGAATCCTTGGTCAGCCCGATCAACGTCATCACCTTGACCAACGAAGTGGCGCTGGATTACACCAACGCGCCGGGACGCACTCTGACGAATCTCTTCAAGTTCAGCATCACCAACGACGCGCCTGCCGTGCTTTACGAATTGTACAACACCAGCGGTCGCGGCGATCTGGTGGTGGATTACCAGTCATTCCCGTCGGATACGGTGTTTTTCCGGAAAGCGTCCGCCGCTCCCAGCGCTCCCGCAAGAATCGTAATTCGCGCCAACGAAAACTCCGGATCGCTCATCGGCGATTGGTTCCTGGCGGTGGTGAATCGAGAAACAACTGATCTCGCCTTCACCATCAAAGCATCGCTGCTTTCGACCAACATCACCATCACGCCAGTCGATACCGGCACCAGTGTGACGAACACCATTCCGGCGAATGAAATTGATTATTACGAATTTCAAGTGTCAAGCAATGCGCTCTACGCCGATTTCGAACTCTTCCCATTCACGGGCGACGTGGATTTGGTCGTTTCGAAGGATTTGCCGTTGCCGACCGATTCTTTTTACGCTTACCGCAGCGACAACGGCGGAACCACCAACGAGTTTGTGCGAGTCACAGCCAATTCGTCGCCCACACCGCTGTCGCCGGGAACCTGGTACCTTGGCATTCTCAATCGCGAATCGAACCCGGTGACCTATTCCGTTCGGGCCACCGAGGTTTTCCCCACGATCACGACTTTGACGAATGGGGTTGTGACGAGTGCGACCATTCCTTCGAATGAGTTTTTGCAGTATTACAAGTACACAGTCTCCCGCACTGCCGCGCGGGCCCATTTCGAACTGCTGAATCAGAACGGCGCGCTTGACCTGTATTTGCGGTATGGATTGCCTTTGCCGGGACCGGGAGATGCCGATTACGACACAACTACGCTGACCAACACCGTGATCGTGCTGCGAACGAACACCTTCCCCATACCGCTGGCTCAAGGCGATTGGTACCTGAGTGTTTCGAATCGAGAAAATCGCGCGGTCACTTACCAGATCCGCGCCACGGAATTCACGGCGTTAAACCCGCCCAAAGATATTCTCCTCAGCCCATTCGGGCAGTTTACGGCCAATGGATTTGTCATCAACTGGACGGCGGATCCGAACCAAAGATTCCAGGTGCAATGGTCTGACGTTATTCCTCCAAACTGGCAGTCGTTTACCAACGTGGTCACCTCGACGACCGAAAACTACACGTTCACTGACGATGGCACGCAAAGCGGCGGGTTTGCGCCGTTCCGCATGTATCGGTTGCGACAGCTCCCCTAAGGTAAGGTAAGGTTTGTTAGCAGTGTTCCTCACGCTCTTGAGCTTCGGCGCGAGCGTTGAGCTTTGCGTATCGTCGCACAGTAGTCCGACGGCTTCGCTCGTGGCAACGTCGTCGCTCGTTCAATTCAATTCAGC
>JBFMDG010000294.1:0-8672 GCA_040754135.1 Verrucomicrobiota bacterium | reverse complement strand
AAAGGGCGGAGGGCAAAGGGCGGAGGGCAAGGGGCGGAGGGCAAAGGGCGGAGGGCAAGGGGCGGAGGGTCAGAAATTAGTTTCGGGGTTTGGGAGGTCGAGGGTTTTGATCCAGATGTTGCGATACCGGACGTCGTGGCCTTCGGCTTGAAGCTTGAGGCCGCCGGGTTTGTCAGTGATTCCCAATCCGCCTTCATTGCCGCCGTCCATTCCGGAGTTGGCGCCGCCCCAGACTTTATTGATGGGCGCGTTGCTGTGCACTTTTTGGCCGTTGAAATACATCGTGACGAGCGCTTTCTCGACGCGCTTGCCGTCTTTGAATCGCGCTGCACGGAACACGATGTCGTATGCGTTCCATTTGCCCACACCATTGTAGGCGTGATAGGGCGATTCGGATTCGTTAATGATCGCGCCCATGCCATGCGAGGTTTTGTCGCCATCGAGCACCTGGATTTCGTAACGATTCTGCAAATAAACGCCGCTGTTGCCGCCGGGCTTCATGACCAGGAATTCAATATGCAACCTGAAATCGCGAAACTCTTTCTTTGTGATAATGTCTGCCGCCCCATACTTTCCGCCTGCCGCAGCCGGATCGTCTGTCATCAATACCGTTCCCTGATCGACCGGGTCGGGCACGATTTTCCATTTGATCGGCAGCGATGAACTGAATCGCGGTCCGGTCCAGTAGGTCCATTTTTGGTCGAGCATTTCGCGTGAGCCATCGAAAAGGACCTCGGCGCCCGGAACTGGTTTGGCGCCGACACCGATGTTTGGATCGGCGGCGATCAGGGGAAGTGCGGACAACGAGCAAACAAAGCCCAGCAGCAACGCCGCCCGGCAACGCGCAGGTAAATAACTCATAAACAGGAGTGGATCTCAGGCAAGGTCGAGCGGGCCGCCATCGCACAATGCGGGTTTGCCGAAGGTTTGGATGCGATGACCGACTGCATGCGCGAGGGCGAGATGAAGCCGATTGTGCGGCGCCTTGTCGAGCTTGAGGGAACGGCCCATTTTGAAACCGAATCCGCCGCCGATGAGCACGAAGGGAATGTTGTCGAGGGTGTGGGAATTGCCTTTGCCCAGTTCATTGGTCCAGACGATCAAGGTGTTGTCGAGCAGCGATCCTTCGCCTCCCGGCTCGGGGGTGGTGGCGAGTTTCTTGAGCAGATAATGCAATTCGCCGGCGAACCATTTGTTGATGCGGATGAGCTTGTCTTGCGCTTCGGCGTTTTTGTCCGGTTCATGCGACAAGCCATGATGATTGTCGGAAATGTTCAACCAATTCATGCGCGCTTGTCCGACCGACTTGGTGTATTGCAACGTGGTCACGCGGGCCATGTCATTGACGAGACTGTTGGTGAGCAGGTCAATTTGCATGCGGCTGAGCCGGGGGACATTGTCGTTTTGATCGGCCACGCCTTCTTCGAGCGCAGGTGGCGGGATGCGTAGCTTTTGCCGCTCGGCATCATTCAATTCTTTTTCCATCTGGCGTACGAGCGCTTCGTGATCTTCGAGCAAGCGCCGGTCTTCGGCGCTGATCAATTTGCGCACCTTTTTGAAGTCATCCTTCACCTCGTCAAGCACGCTCTGCAAATTCTCTTTGTCCCGGAGTTGCCCGTAAAGTTTTTGATACATCTGGTAGGGATCCGAAACGGGAGCGACCGGTTTGTTCGGACCGGCGTAGGACATGCGCGTCCAGGGATCGGCGCGGTCTGTGACTCCGACGCCGAATTCGAGCGATCCGAAGCGCGTGCGCGTTTCTTCGCGGCTCTGGAAATAATTCTTCAATTCCTGATCGATGGAAATGCCGCTGGCCCAGCCCGCGGGCGTGTGCGAGCCACCCTGGATATTACCGGGAAATAATTCGATGCCGGTGAGGAGACAACTCATGCCGCGCATGTGATTGTCGCCATCGCCGCGCACCTTGTTGGAAAGGCCGTTGAGAATGAGCATGCGATTTCGGAATTCTTCCAGCGGCGAGAGGATTTCCTTGAGTTTGAAATCGGCGCCGGATTCGTCGGGCCAAAAAGCGGATGGGATGGTGCCGTTGGGAGTGAACATGATGATGAGCCGCTGGCGCGGGCGGGCCGGGCTGGCCATGCCGAGGCTGGGCAATCCCATCAGGAATGGCAACGAGGCCGCGGAAAGCCCGAGTTGTTTGATGAAATTACGGCGATGGATGGCGTTCATGTTTTCTTTTTGGATTCGGCGGATGGTTCGACTCCCTGCAAGGCGGATATCGTGGCGATTTCCAACAACAGGCGTTGCATGTTGTATTCGGAGGCGACGAATGACTGGCGCAATCGGCCCATGACCTCCCGACCATAAGCAAGCATCGGCTGTTTTACAACCTGATTGAACAACTGCTCGATAAACGCGTTTTGGGCATGCTCGCTTCCCAGGGCGAACCGCGCCACATCACGAGCGCCCGTGAGCCGGACTTTCTGGCCGTCATCGGTGAGATACTCGCTGGAGGCGTCGATGGGTTTGCCGTTCTCGACGGTGCGGAAGCGGCCGACCGCGTCGTAATGTTCGAGGCTGAAGCCGAGAGGATTAATGACGGAATGGCAGGATTGACAGGCTTGCGGACGGGTGAGTTCGGCCACCTTTTCGCGCATGGTCAATTGCGGATCGAAATCGGAATCTTTGAAAGCGACGGCCATGGGCGGAGGTTTCAATGAGCGGCCCACAATGTTTCTGGTGAGGAAAACGCCGCGGTGAATTGGCGAGGTGGTTTTGTTGTAGGAAAATGCCGCCAATAAATAGGGATGCGTGATCACGCCGGAACGTTCATTCACGGACAAGCGGACTTTGACGAAATCGCCTGTGGCATTGGTGCTGACGCCGTAAAATTGCGCGAGGCGGTTGTTCAGGAACAATTCCTCGGCCAGGAGCAGCCGACGATAATCCGAAGATTCATCCCAGAACGTGTCTTCGAGGAAAAGATTCAATGACGCGCGAAGATCGCTGATGATTTCGGGCGTGAATCCCGGGAAGAGCTGGGTGTCTTTGGCGAGATCTTCCACCTGGTTCATTTGCAGCCAGTGTTGCAGAAAGACCAGCACTTTGGCGCGAGCGCGCGGATCCCCGAGCATGCGACGCGCTTGAGTCATCACCTGCTCCTGCGTTTGCAACGCATTCTGTTCGGCCGCCTGCCAGAGCTCGCGATCGGGCAATGAATCCCACAAACCATAGGAAAGTCGCGCCGCCACTTCAAACGAGTCGGGCTCACGTGTCTTCAATCCCAAATAAAGGAACCGCGGAGATTTCAACGCGAGCAACACAACCCGTTTCACGGCCTCTTCCAGTTTGGCATCGCTCTTGAGGTGCGACAGCACATAAATCCGCTTCTGCTCTGGAGTGAGCGGGCGGCGGAATGCGGCCGTGACAAACTGCGTGCAAAAGGTTTCGAGTTTTGCGAGCCGATCCGAATCGCCGGGTTTGCTGCCGGTGAGGCGGTCGAGTTCCTGCAAAATATGATTGGCGGTTTCTATCGCCGCTTGAGTGGTGGCTTCGTCCCAGGCTTTGGATACGCCCACACCGCGTTCATACCCCACACTGCTGTCATCGGGTGGAAATGGAGTGCGGACGACGAAGGTGGGTGTCGTTCGCGCAGGGAGAAGGCAGCGTGCTGGAATGATTTGCTCGGCGCCATGGGGCGGTTTCCAAAGCAGCGCGATGGAAGCGGTTTTGTCCTTGAACTTAAAAACATCCAATCGCAGCGGATAAGCGCGGCCACCGATCAATCGAAGTGTGGCGCGATGATCCGAAGCACTGCCGGAAGCAACCCAGCCATCAATTGTGGGCTCATCCTGATCCGCATTGATCCATAGTCGAAAGCCGTTTGGGGTTTTGACGATGAATTCATAATCGCCGCTTTCTTCCGCCATGATCGAACCGCGCCATTGAATCGCGAATCCGTTTGTCTCGACTCCTTCGGCATCGGCAGTGCCGGGAGTGAATGGGGAGCCGGTTCCAAACTCGAAATTCACTTCGCGATCGAGCTGTTCGCGGACTTTCTTGTCCTGATTGAAACCGCGCGATTTGTAATAGCTGCCTTGCAACCCGCGCTCCGGCGAAACGATCGATGCATCTGGCCCGGTGAACGATTTAAGCAAATCGGCGATGGTTTGAACGTATTGGCGGTTCGTCAGGCGCACGAGTTCGATGCGCGGCGGATTCTGGCGGGCTCGTGCTTCGCGGGAGTAGAACGCGTCGTAAATGTATTGCGCCACTTTCTGGGCATCGGCGCCGACGCATTTCTCCGGATCATTCTCCGGCATGTTGCGGTCGATGTAACGGCTGAGTTTGTCCAGCGACCAATCGCCGTAGAGCGCATCTTCGTATTTGCCTTTGACGCCCTGTCCACTGCGGCCATGACATTGGGCGCATTGTTTTCGGTAAATGTCGCGCCCTTCGGTGCGGCGTTCGGCGGCCGTGACGTGGACAGACGTTAAAGAATGGATCACCAATCCCAAACCCATCATCACCCATGGCAGCGCGCGTACGATCATGATCAATTAAAACGGGTGCGGCGGCATCGTGCGTTCATTCCGAACCGCCGAACAGTGAACGTTACTTTATCCGATGACATTCGAGGCACTCAAGTGTGGCTTTCAAGCTTTCAAGGTTTCAAGCTTGAGTCCTGCATTGATTCGAAATGAAGCCGATCCGCTCATGAGGACAGGATGGCGAATGCAGAAAGAAAAAAGCCGTTCCGCATCGCACGGAACGGCGTTTTTCAGCCCCAAAGCTCACGTCTGAGCTTTGTTCAGGCTTCGAAAGATTTCCCGCAGCCACAGGATTGCCGGGCGTTGGGATTGGAAATTTTGAAACCTCCACCCGTGAGGCTGTCCGAAAAATCAACGACGGCTCCCCGCAAATACTGCGCACTGAAAGCATCGACGACCACAGGAACTCCGAACCATTCCGAGGTGACGTCGCCTTCCCGTTGTTCATCGAACACCATGCCGTATTGCATTCCGGAACAACCGCCATCTTCGATGAAGACACGGAATCGTTTGGTTTGCGCGTCCGGATCGGCGGCGAGCAATGACCTGACCTGGTTGGCCGCACTTTCGGTCAAGCTGATGACGGGTTCCGTTTGGGTCGTAGAACTCATACTGTTTGGGCAATTCGAAGTTAGCAGTCGCGCAGAACCGTGTCAAACTTCCGCTCGGATTTTTGCGTGTTATTTCTCCTTGTTGTTGGAGTTTCGCGGCGCGATCTCCTCTTGAACCGGCATTCGGCAGAAGCCATCGTCATTGCTTGCTGGCGGTGGGAGGTGGCGCGCTCAATTGCTCGAGCTTTTTCTCCCATACCTGGCGCAAGGCGGGCACTTCGCTCAAGAGCCGGCGATACAATTGAGCGGCTTCATTTTTCTTCTGCAAGGCTTCGGCAAGTTTTCCAGCGGCCAGCCCGGCTTCCTTTACCCAAAACGTATCCGGAAACTCTCCGGCATCCGCATTGATGCGTCTGGCGAAGACCACATTCAGATAATGATTGAGCGCTTGATCGAGGAGCGCGTTGCGCTCGGGAACCGATTTGAGTTCGGCCAGTTTTTCCAGAACGCGGCCGAGTCCCACTTCCGCCTGACTGCGAGCGGCCACTGAAGCCAGCGAACCGAACTCGATCACTTTATGGTAGGCGTTGGTCGATTCTTCATAGCGCTTGGGCGCGCGGGCCGGATCCTGGGCCGCCAGTTGCAAGGAACAATCGCCGATGCGCCCCCAGGCAAGGACCGCGAGACGGTTGGTGGGAAACTGATTAATCAATCGAGTGAGCGGATTGAGCGCTTCCTCGAAATTACGAAAGCGATTGGTCGAGTCCGGTGAAGGTTCCTGGATGAAAACGTCCGCGAGCAACAGATAAGCCTCGGGCCGGAGCGGCGCGGGGCATTCGGGATGATTGATGAGATTGGTCAGGTAACGCCGGGCATCGGCATAGCCTTCGCGAAAAAACGCCGATCGGCTCGCCATGAGCAACGCCTGGAAGCCCAGGTCGGAGGGTGGCGCGTTGGTCGAACTGAAGATTCGATTCTGATAATGCAGCTCGGCATTGAGGAAATCGCGCTGGCGAAAAAAGTAATCCGCCACCCAGTATTGGGCGAGCGGTGCGAGGGAGTTGGTGGGATAGAGCGCAACGAAATTGGTGAAAGAATGCAGCGCGTTGGTTTCCGCGCCCGATTGAAAGAAAGCCCAGGCGCGATCGAATTCGACCTGCGGCCGCGCCGGATGGTTGGTGTGCGTGGACAGCCAGGTCTCGTATTCCTTGACTGCGGCGGGCCAATTCGTCTTTTGCACATGGGCTTGAGCCATGGCCAGACGCGCGCGCGGCATCAACTCCGAATCGGCAAACCGGCGGCTGAAATCCTGCAACACTTCGAGGGCTTTGTCCGGTTGGCGGAGCTGGGTCAACGCCTGCGCGTAAAGCAGCAATGTGCGATCGGCGAGCGGACCTTTGGGAAAATCCTCCAGCATCCTGGCCACGGCTGATTGCGCTTCCGCGAGATCTTTGATTTCGAGTGCGGCGCGGACAATTTGATGCAAAGCCTGCTCGAAGTAGCCCTGCTTTACCGCTGGCAAATCAGCATATTGATCCAGCAACTGGCGATAATTGCGGATGGCGCCGGCAAAATCCTTTTGCACAAACTGGCAGTCAGCCCACTTGAATCGGGCCACAGCTTGATCCTCAGAGCGGGGCAATCGCTCCGCGGCCGTCTGAAAAGCAGCCAGACCTTCTCCGAGACGCGCCGGATCGGAGGTTTGTTGATGCTCCTCCCACAAAGTCCAGCCCCGGTTCAGATAGGCTTTGCCCACGAGCGGACTGTTGGTGAATCCGGCGATGACGAGATCGGCTTGCGCACGCGCCTGCTGCAGAACATTCGTCAGAATCATGCGGCGATTCTCCGCGTTCGTAGCCGAAAGCGGACCCGTCAGCGCGTAATAATTCTTCAAGTGCAATTCCCCCAGGGTGAGGCGCAAAGAATCCATTTTCGGATCCTGCGCGTTTTGTCCGATAAACGCATCGAGCCGCGTGATGGCATTGGTGAACTGATTCTGACGCGCGCTCAACTCAACGATGCGCAACAAGGCGTGGCGGCGGTCTTCCGGCGTCACGCCATCGATTTGCGTGATTTGATCGTAGGCCTGCACGGCCGAGTTGGGACGGGTTCGTTCCAGGATTTCCGCTTGCAACCGGAGCGATCGTGCGCGCAAAGGAGGCTGGTTCGAGCTGTGAGCCAAGGCGACCAGATTGGTGGCGCGCTGCAATGCAGCATCGACTTTTTGATCGGCGAGTTCGATGCGTGTCAGAAGGAATTGGCGTTCCCATTCGAGCTCGGGCGTTAATGCATTGGCCGCGAGTGGTTGCACGGCCTGGGACGCGGCGGAAAAATCCTTCTCGGAGAAGAAAGCTTCGCCCAAAAGCAAGTAGCCGCGCGCGACGAGCAAAGCATTGGTATGTCCCTGAGTTGTTTTCTGAAAAGCGCCGGCGGGATCCCGAAGCAGTTCGATGGTGCGCTTGAACTCCCCGGCGCGAAACCGCGCGAAAGCTTCGCCCAAAGCGGCATCGAGGCGCAAGGGGCTGCCGGGATAATCTTTCAACAACTGCGCGTGAGTGCTGGCGGCTGCGGCGAAATCGCCGCGTTGCAAATGCGCTTGCGCCATGAGGTGGTGGTACTGATCGGCAAACGGACCTGAGGCAGGCAAGCGGTTTTGCAGCAGTTCGAGTACGGCAGGAAAGCGTTTCAGTTGAAACCGGGCTTGGGCTTGAAACAGAATTGCTTCGGGCGTTCTTTCCGCGTTGGGAAACTTCTGGGCAAGTTCACCGAATTCCTTTTCGGCCCGTTCGTAGAAGCCGTCTTGATACGCCTTTGCTGCCGCGTTGAAGAGCTGATCCCAATTCGGATCGGCGGCGGCCGCCGCGAAGGCGACCCAAAGCCAGAGGCACATCAGGCAATGCTGAAGGCGGAATCCCACGCGCATCTGACGCCCTTCTGGTCCAGCTTCATTCATGATTTTCCTGGGCGCGTTTTAGCGTGAAAGCACTTGTTTCAAATAATGGCCCGTGTAACTGGCCGCAGATTGCGCCACTTGCTCCGGCGTTCCTTCGGTCACAATTCGGCCCCCATTCAAACCTCCTTCAGGTCCAAGATCAATGATCCAATCGGCGGTCTTGATGACATCGAGATTGTGTTCGATGACGAGGAGCGTGTTGCCGGAAGCGCGCAGCTTGAACAACACTTCGAGGAGTTTGGCGACGTCATGAAAATGCAATCCGGTTGTCGGTTCATCGAGAATGTAAAGGGTGCGCCCGGTCGATTTGCGGGACAGTTCACTGGCCAGTTTGATGCGTTGCGCTTCACCGCCGCTCAAGGTGGTGGCGGACTGGCCGAGCCGAACGTAACCGAGCCCGACTTCCGCCAGCGTCAAACAGGGATCATGAATTTGCGGCACCGCGCGGAAAAATGTCACCGCTTCATCGACCGTCATTTCGAGCACGTCGGCGATGTTGAGACCTTTGTAAGTGATTTCGAGCGTCTCGCGATTATAGCGGCGACCGTTGCAGGCTTCGCAAGTCACATAGACGGGCGGGAGGAAATGCATTTCGATTTTGATGAGGCCGTCGCCCTGGCATTTTTCGCAGCGCCCCCCTTTGACATTGAAACTGAA
>JBFMDG010000293.1:0-8775 GCA_040754135.1 Verrucomicrobiota bacterium | reverse complement strand
GCGCCCATCCCAACTCAATTCCGGATGCGTGTAAACGCCATGGCCCAGTGTGCCCGGAGTGGTTTCGTCGATGATCGGGCGGATTTTCCACTCGTCCTTTCGAGCGGAAGGGTTCTCGAGGAGGTAAATGCCGCCGCCGCCGGGCGGCCATTTGTAGTAAGTATCGTAAATGTGGATGCCGGTGTAGGAATGGCGTTTGACGAACAGCAAGGGCGCATCGAGAACGGGAACGGCGGCTGGCCGAGGCGCATCAGCGGCGGTCGCATTGGCAGAGGTGATCGCGCCGATCAGGAAGATCAAAGCCGCGATGGGACTTGATTTGCCGCGGGCCTGGAAAGTTGTAACGCCGCCGCGTCTGGACGCCGGGGCTCGGCGAAACAAAACTCGAATGCGATGCGCCAACATGAACGGGTGGTCCGCATGTTTCTAGCAAAGCCGCGGCAGCGCACCGTTGACCTGAGTCAATCCCCAATGCCGATTTGAACCCCGTGCCCCGTGCCAATTCCTCCCGCTCTTCCTTTGTCGAAAACCTTGTCGCAAACTTTGTCGAGAGCGGCTTTCGTTCGACAAAGGTTGGGAGAAGTTTGCGACGAAGTTGACGACGAAGGTTGCGACAAAGGTTGCGACAAAGGTTGCGACAAAGGTTGCGACAAAGGTTGCGACAAAGATTACGACGAAGGTTGGGAGATGGCATGGGCAGGACAGGAGTAAATCTTGAAACATTTTCAGACTTCAGTGTGGGCTTGCCCGTTTGCGGGGGGTTCTCGTAACTTCAGCGCCGATGCAGATTACCGGAGCGACGACAGAGGAAACGCCGTCTCGGCTGGCGTTGTTCGTTCAGGCGCTCCGAACCGATGGCCGCGCCGTTGTTTCTCCGGAACCGCTGCCGGCGGGAGGCTCAGAAATCCTCCCGTTGCTCCAGGAAATGGAACGGACCGCACGACGCGAACTGCTCGGAGATACCGCTCCTTCTTTCCTCCCGACTGTTGGCGTGTGGGCAGCGCAATTGTTTTATCAACTTTGTCAGTTCGTCGTTTGCCGGGAAATCGGCGCTTCACAGATCGCGGCCGCTTGCCGCACTTCCTGCCCGGCACAGCGCAGCCCGGAAACGGATTGGTCCGCCGATTTGTTTTTCCAGCATCTGCCCCAGCTCTTTCGGTGGGCTCGACAACTCAGCAATGCGGATCCCTTATTGGATCACCTCAATCGCCTCGCCCACGATTGGCCATTGTCGTCGGTGGGAATTCCGGGCCTGACGCAGGTGAATATCCAGTCGTTTGCCACTCATCCTGCGCTGCGCCGTTTGTATGCGGACCGCATTCTGGCTGCCAAGGATCTGTCCCGGCTTGGAGAAGCTGAAATCGACGATCTTTTGCGCGCGGATATCGGCATTTTTCCGGATCTCGCGCCGGCCATGGCCGCCCAGCTCTTTCCAACTTGTGCGCCTGGATTCTCCTCTGAACCGAAATCTGAACCCACGCTTCGCCATGCCGATTGAATCTGAATCGTCACCCGCCGCCGCAGCCCTGGCTACGCGGCTCGTCGATGAAGTGCTCGCGCCGATGAAAAGAGATTTCATCGGCAAGGACGAAATCATCGATCTGCTCGGCATCTGCCTGGTCGGGGGCGAAAACCTTTTTCTTCTTGGTCCGCCGGGCACGGCCAAAACCGCGCTCGTTCATCATTTGGCCGCGCGTCTGGAAGGGCGGACATTCGATTATCTTCTGACGCGGTTTACTGAACCCAATGAATTGTTCGGGCCATTTGATATTCGGAAACTACGCGAGGGTGAGCTATTGACCAACACGGAGGGCATGTTGCCGGAAGCCTCGTTTGTTTTTCTGGACGAATTGCTCAATGCGAACAGTGCCATTCTCAATTCGTTGCTGGTGGCCCTGAACGAGCGCGTCTTTCGTCGCGGCAAAGAAAACCGGCCGCTGTCCGCGCTGATGTTTGTCGGCGCGAGCAATCACTTGCCGGAGGACGACGCCTTGCAAGCATTGTTCGACCGGTTTTTGTTGCGGGCGCATTGCGAGAATGTCCCGGCGGAACGGCTCACCGATGTGCTGGTGGCGGGGTGGAAGCTTGCGTCCGGCGCGCCTCCCAAATCGTCGCTTCGGTTCGATGACCTGCGCCTGCTGCAAGCCGCGCTCAACCGGGTGGAACTCGCGCCTATCCGCCAGCCGTTTGTCGAACTCGTCCACCGCATCCGCCACGCCGGCATACCGGTGAGCGACCGCCGCGCTGTGAAATTGCAGCGCGTCATTTCCGCCAGCGCCCTGCTTTGCGGCCGCAATGTCGCGCGCCTGAGCGATCTCTGGGTCGTAAGGCACATTTGGGAAACCGAAGAGCAACAGGAAGTGCTGGCCAGCCTGGTGGATCAAGCCGTCGCCAGGGAAGCGGCGGCGGCTGGCGATCATCCGCGGGCGCGAGGAGCGGATGGTCCCGACGCGGAAGCCCTCGCTCACGATCTCGATGCCATGCGCGCGGCGCTGAAGAATGGATCGCTGCCCGAAGTCGAGAAGGCCTTTTTGCGCGATCGCCTTGGAATTCTTGAAGGGCGTTGTCAATGGGTGAGAGACGAGCCGAAACGCGAATGGCTGTTGAAATCGGTGGCCGAAATTTGGCCGAGCTTGAAAGCGTAAATTCATGGGACACACCATTCCAATCCTGCTCTGGCGCGCTCAAAACGGTGGGAAACAGCCACAGCATTTCCGGCTGCTTGCAGGGTAGCGGCGAAAAGCGAACATGAACTTTCGCTGGGCCATTTGTTTGCACAAGGAGGATGCCGCTTGCCTCGGCGCCCTTCGCTTGTTCCCCGGAATCGAAGCGGCCGCGGAGGACCACTGCCTTTGGGTTCGCGGCGCACGCGTCGAGGAACCACTCGACCGTTTGTTGCGCGGTTTGCCCGCCGTGGCGCGCTTCGAATGGCTCCCACACGACCGGCTTCGCCGGATTGATCGGCACATTCCTTACGAGTCATTCCCAAATCTCCGTTGGCAAACGCTCAAAGCGCTGCTGCCCGTCGTGCTTCCCTCGGCGTCCTCGCCGGCAACGCCGCCACCACCGGTATCACTCCGGCTCGTGCGTTCGGCGGAGGAAAGCGAATCGGCGCTGTTGCTGACTTCATTCGAGCTTTGGAAAACGTTTGCAAGGAACGCACCAAAGGTTCGTCTGGATCGTTTGCAATTCGCCTTGAACGATCGTGGGGAAGTGTTGGTGTTGGGCAAACCTTTGCCTCCGCTGCCCGGACGCCAATTCGCAAGGCATGGCAACATCGCGGTGCCTTCCGGATTTCTCTGGCAACCGGCGGTAAGCGCGGAAGTCCTGGCGCGACGCCTGGCTTTGCCGTCCGAGGCGCTTGCGCTCTGGTTTGAAGACGGCACGATCACGCAGGTGCATTTCGAGCAATTCGTTCCCGCTCAGCGCAGCGCCATTTGCGCAACGGCCGAGGCATTCACCACAACCCGCTGAGTTGAGATGAATCCAGATCGTCAACAGGCGATTCATTATCTGCGCGCTCCAGCCCATGGGATTTGGCGCTGGGCAGACGGCGGCGATGTGCTCGTCTGGCATAACGGCCAGACGATCGCCTTTCGCCAGGAGATTGTTCCCTTGCTGGAATGGCTGGCGCCGAATGGACTGCCGCCATTTGGTGCGCTGGTTTTTCTGCTCGCCGCTTGCCGCGGAAGAATCCCGGCGCCGGCTGAAGTGCTCGCCGAAGAAACTGCGCTGTCACCAGCGACGGCATCCTCCGCAACGGCAGCTCCCGCATCTGCGCCAAAGATGATGTTGCGTTCAGCCGTCCGGCGTCAGGTGATTGCGCAGTTGGAATCCGCGCTCCTGCAGTTGCACAAGGTGAGTGCGCTTCCCTCCGAGTTGAATTCCGGGCTCAAGGCCAAGTGTGTTCTGGCAGAGGCCGTGTTCGAAACTGCAAAAGTCGAGCGGCACGCTGACGCGCGGATTGTCCTGCGGGGCATGCGCGAACCGATGGACGATGCCGATTTGAATGATCCCGATTACATCGCGCCCGGTTATTTGCGCCAAATTCATCTCGTGGCCGAAGGGCTGAAGCCGCATTCGCCGGAGTCGCTGGCCCTGCGATTGCGGACCGGTCTGGACGCATTGCCAGCAGAAGCGGACGTTGCCATTCCTGCGGCCGAACGGGCGCGAAGATTGATCGACGAATTGAGCCGCGACCACGAGTACGGTCTGGTCGCGCGGATGGCCCGCGAACTTCTGGCGGCGGTGCGATTGCCCCGCCGCCTGGGGCAACGGGAGCTGCTCGCCGTCGGTGGCATGGCCGACATCACGAATCGCGGCGCCTTGGATCGGCTGCTTCTGAGCGAACTCGCCCATGACGATCTAACTCTCGCTATGCGCGTAGCTCTGAATGAAGCGCTCTATCTCCGTCGCGAACCTCCCATGAGCGATCCTCCGGGCATGCTGGCGTTGCTGCTCGATTCGGGGCTCCGCCAATGGGGCCTTCCACGAGTGCTGAGCGTCTCCGTAGCGCTCGCACTTATCGTCAAAGAGAAAAAACATTCGGATGTCAAAGTGTGGCGGCCCCAGGGAAAAAGCGTGGTGCCGGTCGATTTGCTTTCGCGCGCCGGATTGATTGAACATCTCGGTTGCCTCGAAATCGCCGCACATCCGGGCGATGCATTGGCCGCATTCGCAAAAAATGTTCCGCCCGGCGCTCAGCATCAATCGGTGTTGATTACCCATCGCGACGTGCTTGGCGACCCTTCCTTTCGTCGCGCGCTTGCCGAGAATGCAGCCTGTCCAGGATTCGTGGCGGCCGTGGATCGCGATGGCCGATTCGAACTGCACGCTCTGCCACTGGCGCGTCGCCGTCCCATTTGCGAAGCGGATTTGGATCTCGACACAATTCTCCAGCAGGCGGTGGGAGCCGCGCCCTTGAAAAAGACTCCGGCCACTTCGGATTTGCCGGCGATCTTTGGCGTGGCGCCATTTCCCTTTTTGCTGCCTTTGGCGGGGCGGATGGAAATTTGGTGCTCCGATCCAAGCGGTGTCACCTACGCGCTCATGCATGATCGCCGGCTGGTGCAATTCAATGAGGCCACACGAGCAGGGGCCAAGATACTGGCCGTAGATTTGCCTTCGGGCAAACCGATCTGGATGGAGTGCGTGCACAACCGAATCCACATCGTGAAAGCGGGCGCAAACCATCGCGCGCCCGCTCTGCTCTCGTTCGATCTGGTCGAGAATGAAATGCGGGTCAATGACCTGGCACACGGCGCGGAAATCCTCGCCGTATGCCGAAGCGCCGATGCCATTCTCGTTGTCCGAAGTTATGATGTCATCGCCTACAGTCTGGCTGACGGCAGAATGCTCGGCCGCGCCATCAACCCGCATCGCTGGGTGCGCGGCCGGTTTTTCTCAGGAGTTGCGCAGTTTTACTTTGTCGCATGGGATGGCGAGCGCGTGAAGTTTGAACCAATCACCACGCTGATTCCGCATGCTTCAATCCTCACCATGTTTGATCGCGCGGGTGGGGAAGGTCCGTGGGTGGTTTTGAAGAACGGCCATATACGATCTTTGGCAACGGACGAATGCATTTCGGTGGCGCTGCCTGGCCGACGATCTTTTCAGATCGAGGGGGTGGAAGTCTCGCGTGACGGTCATCAGGTGAAACTTTGGAATTCCGGTCTTGAATGGGGACGCAGCATCAACTTGAAAGACGGGCAGGTTCAGAGCACCGGCGCCTGGCCATTCGACCAGGATTGCGGCGTGCCGCCGCGGTTGCCGACGCGGAACGTTTATCGCCATTTTGACGGAATGGCGATAATGCCGGACGGGCTTGCGTTGCGCGGGCGCAAGCATCGTTGGCGCAAACTCGGTTTGGGAAGCAAGGCGGACCTGAGGCTTCAGGATATTCCCGATACCGAAATAACGGCGCCGATGATTCTCCCATTTTCACAAACGCCGCGCCGCACCGCGCATGGCTGCACTTTGCAAACCGCGCAATGGCCCAGTGGCAGCAAAGCCTTTCTCGATAGCCGCGGCTTGCTGCACCTGAAAAGCCATCTGCCGTCTGTTCCAGAAATTTCCATCGTTCTCTGCGACGGCGAGGTTGCCGGCTGGACTTCGAATTACGATGTGTGTGGTCCGTCCTTCTTTTTCGATGGCGCACGCGCATTCGATCCCGCGCGAGTGTTTCAATATCTGATCGATTTTTTGCGCTCGGCATGAATCTGCTCCTCGAACTGCGCCATGATCCTTCGGCCGAAGCGGTCCCCGACGCCTGGTTTTTCAACGGCCCATCCACGGAGCGTTGGATCGAGGAATTGGCACGATGCGGATTGGCGGAATCACAATCAAGCCTCTACGTCGTGGCGCGATCCTTGAGAAATGCAAGTGTCGCGGGTCTTTTGGTCGTGCCACCCGATCGCTGGGAAGCAACGGTTCGGCCGGCGGCGCTCGGCTTGAAGCTGGTTGCTGGCCGGCTTTATGTGCCAGTGGACGCCTGCTTGTTTCCGCAAATCAGTGATCCGGAATTGCGGCAACTCTGTCCCTGGCCGGTGGCGCTATTCCATCCAGCGTTTGGATTGAGCGGATTCGATTCAGCATCGGCCCTGCACGTGTGGGACCTGATGGAGGCGCCGAGCATTTCTCCCAGCCATTGGAATTATGCGTGCGCGGGTGAATCACCGATGCCCGGATTGCAAGGCATCTCGGTGCTGCGCCGGCCGACGCTCGATGAATTGTATGGGGACGCCAATGAGGAAATCGGAAGTGAGCCTGCCGCCGATTTGCCTCCGGCGCCAAACGAACCGAAACCGGGGGTGACCGAGACGGCGGCGCGGAAACTCGAACGCCTTTTTCTGACAGGCCTGGTTCGGGCCTTCGAAAAAATGCCGCGCACCGCACCACAGCGAACGTGGCTGAATGATGTGGAAGATTGGGCGCATCGCAAATTGTCAGATGTCCGCGAGCACCTGGAAGGCTTTCGCGGGAAGGAACTCCGCCGGTTGCTCCACATGCTCGAAGAAGATCCGGAGCGGGGCCTGCGTCATGCCATTCCGTTGAACGCGTTTGGTCACAGAGGCGCCGCTCCGCCGACCGCGCGTCTCGGACCCCGCTCGATCGAGTTCGATCCGCAACGTTTGGGCGGGCAGGCGGTGGATTGCTGGGACGTTCCGTTGGCCATTCAGGAACAGCTGCGCCGCCGTTACCGCGAAATGGCCGATCGGGAAATGCGCTTGGGCCGCTGCCGTCGCGCCGCCTACATTTACGCCGAGCTCCTGGGCGATCTGTTGTCGGCGGCGCACGCGCTCAAGCAGGGCGGATTCTATCGGGAAGCGGCCGTGTTGTATGAAGAACAACTGCGCAATGGCCTCGAAGCGGCGCGTTGCCTGGCCGAAGGCGGATTGCTCCTGGAAGCGATTCAACGCTATGAAAAAATGGAACGCTGGCTGGACGCCGCCGATTTGTATGAACGGCTCGGCAACACCAAAGCCGCCCATGCCTCAGTGCGCCGCGTCATCGATGAACGCTTGCTGCAGGACGATGTCATCGGCGCCGCCCGTTTGCTCGAAGAACGACTCTGCCTTCCGGACGAAGCCGTGGCCGTGTTGCAAAATGCCTGGCCGCTCTCGAAACAATCCGCCGCAAGCATCACCGCTCTGTTCAAATTATACGCCCGCCTCGGACGGCACGACGACGCGCTCGGCCGGCTCGCGCGATTGGGTCGAGATGCTGTCGATCCGCCTCTGGTGCTCCCGCTTTTGCAGAGCCTCGGCAACACCGCCCGCAACTACCCGCACACATCGGTTCGGCATGCCGCAGCGGATCTCTCCCGGGTGCTGGCCGCTCGTGAACTCCAAAAGCCCGGGCTCGACGACACCACGACTTCCGGTCTCGTGTCCGCCGTTGTCCGTCTCGAGCCCGACGATCGTTTGCTCGAACGGGACGCGAATCGTTTCCTGGCCCAGCGCCGCGCGGCCCAAGCGCGCGCCATTCGCATTACACCTCCGCCGCTCCCGGGCCCCAAGCCCGATGTGCATCGGCGTTTCGAACTGCCGCGCCAAATTCAATGGCTGAAAATGCGAAGCGAATGGCACTGGTTTTTTGCGCTGGGTGTGACGCCCAAACACGTCATTGTGCTCCGTGGAATTTGGGAGGGCGAATATCAAACGCTTTCCTGGCCTTACACCGCCGAAACGGTTCGCCACGGCATGTACTTCGAATCGGCGGGAGAGCAGGGGAACGCCCTCATCCTCGCGCTCGTCAACGGCGCGGCGGTCGAACTGAAACGGTTTCCGGCCACAGACCGATTTTTCAGCCGCGAATGCCTCGCCGGAACTCCAACCTGGTTCCCTTCCCAAGGATTTCCTTTCGCCATAGGTGAAGAGGTCCTCTGGACCATTCACGTCGCCAGCGGACAAGCCGTGCTTGCCTGCCATCAAAAACGTGACGGCCACCTCCTGCGCACGATCGATATCACCAACGACCTTCTTCACGATGCCGAACGATCGAGCGAGACGCGCCTCTCCCTCGCCGCCATCGGGAATTCAGTTGCGGTCGCGCTGGGCAATCGCCTGGTCCTCACCAGCGGCGACGGGCAATTGGCTCGCGTCGATCTGCCCGGGCAGGCGAAGCAAGTCGTCGCCACACCCATGCACACGCGGCGCGGAGTGGCTGTGATGCTCGATCATGGCGCCGTGATGCATTGGCTTGGCATGGCGGAAAGCATCCATCTGGACCGTGATTTGGTGGCTCCGATGGGCGCGTTTGTTCCAGGCGGGCCGC
>JBFMDG010000292.1:0-8806 GCA_040754135.1 Verrucomicrobiota bacterium | reverse complement strand
TTTGCCCAGCTTCAGCTCACTGAGCGCGGCGCGATGGAGCGATTTGTACTGAAACCAATCGAGCACGCTGATTTTGACCGCGGGATCGAAATCACGCGGTGTGGTGCGCCAGATTTTTCGGATGGAAGCAAAAAACAGAATCGGAAGAAGCAACAACAATAAAACTGAAAAACGAAACCAGGCCGAAAACAACAGCGCCCGCACGAACATGTGGAGCCAGGGATATTCGAGGAATTTTTCGGCGATTTGATCTTTACGCTGAACATCCATCCAACAGGCGCAACTTATGCAGCCGCTTTCGGAGTGGCTTGCCGCCGGCGCCAGATGGCGAATCCTATCAGGCCGATCCCGAATGCCAAGGCATATTCCTCCGGCTCAGGCACGGGCGTGAAGGTCACGTTAAGTGTGGTGCCGGCCTGGGTGAGGCCAAAAGTTCCGCCGCCCAGCGGATTTGAAAACGAACTCGTATCGAGCGTGATGCCAGACAGTGACCCTGAAATGGATGTCGCTGTGGCAATTGGCCAGGTGTAAGCCTGAGCGTTATTGAAATCGTGGACATTTCCCGACGCGTTCCCGAGGGTGAGGGACGTCACTTGAATCGTAAATTCGTTTCCAATGCCCGCCGTGATATTCAAAGTCCCATTAATGTTCAGCAAATCCCAGCCGGGATCAGATCCTTGTCCTGCGTCCGCGTCATTGATCTGCCAGACATAAGTGCCGCCGCCAGCCCAGGTCTGATCGCCTGTGGTCATTGAGCCAGGACTATTTCCCGGCGAAATGCTCCCTCCACTGTTAACGGAAACGGACCCTACGGTGCCTGAGCCCATCAGCAACCCCCCATTAATATCCAAGTTGCTGCTTGAGCTCAGGTCACCGCTAATCCTAAGGGTTCCGCTGTTAAGAGTCGTTCCGCCCGTGTAAGTGCTGGTGCCGGTCACCACCAAGGCGCCGCTCCCTGCCTTGGTCAAAGTGCGCCCGGCTTGATCCTGGCCAATGACGCCAAGCGTCAACGTGTTGTTTACGGTCAGGGTACGGTTTCCAGTCAAAGTGGACGTACCGGTGAATGTCAGGTCATTGGCACCACTCGAAGTGAAGTCGCCACCTAAAGTCACGTCATTGCCCAAAGTACGTGACCCGCCGCCGGCCTGGATCGTGCCTCCTATCACGTTCAGCGTCCCAGTACCGGCGGCGGTATCCGTGCCCAGCAACAGCGTGCCCGCAGATAACGTAATCCCCCCCGAATGATCGCTGTTGGCGGCCAGATGCAATGTGCCTGATCCAATTTTGGCCAGGCTCCCTGTGCCCGTAAAATCATTGGCCGCATTGCCCAAATTCAAAGTCAGTCCATTCGCTATATCCACAGTTGAAGCCGAGGTGACGTTGACGATTTGATTGTAGGTCTGGTCCACGTTAGCGATGGCCAAGGTCCCCCCCGCCAGAGTGATCGAGCCCGTGCCCACGGCATCTTGCGCGCCGGATGCCAGCGTCCCGGCATTAATGGCCACGCCTCCACTATGGTTGTTCGCGAAACTCAGCACCAATGTGCCGCTGCCGGTTTTGGTCAAGCCACCTGTGCCGGTGAGGTCATTGGCTTCATTCCCTATCGTCATCGTTCGATTTGCACCCACATCAATCGTCGAGGCGCTGTTGATCGAGAACGATTGATCGAAGCTTTGATCGATGGATGCGATCAGTAGGGAGCCGCCACTGAGAGTGACGGCTCCCGTCCCCAACGCTCCTTGGGCGGTCGAATTAATAGTGCCGGCATTAAGGGTCAGACCCCCGGAATGGTTGTTCGCAAAACCAAGCACGAGGGTTCCCGTTCCAGTTTTTGTTAAACTGCCGGAACCGGTGAGATCGTTGTCCGCATTTCCAACCGTCAAAGTGCGGTTGGAAGCGATGTCAATCGTTGACCCGGCCGAGATGCTAAAAGCCTGCCCATACGACTGGTCAGCGGTCGAGAAGCTCAAGGTCCCTCCGTTCAACGTAATTCCTCCGGTGCCAATCGCGTCCTGAGCAGCCGATTCCACCGTGCCGGCATCGATGCTTATGCCTCCTGAGAAAGTGCTGGCCGCATTCAGCACCAATAAACCGCTGCCGCTTTTGGTGAGGGAACGCGCGCCTCCCGATTCTCCGATCGCAGCGAACGTTGTGGTGCCGGCATTTGAAACAGTGACGGTTGGGCTGACGCTCAAGGTGATTGGGCCGCTTAACGTAAGGTCGAGCGCACCATTGATAGTAAAACTGGCGCCGACAGAGACTGCATTGCCGATGGACCGGGAGGCGCCGTTCGCCGATACAGTTCCTCCATTGATCGTAAAAGTCCCTGTCCCAAGAGCGGAATTGTTTCCAATGGCGAGCGTGCCGGTGCTCAAACTTAGGCCGCCATCAAAGGTGTTTGCGTTCCCCAACACGAGTGTGCCTGTGCCGAGTTTCGTGAAGCTGAATGAGCTCGCTCCGTCCGTCAGTACGCCCGCTAGAGAAGTCGTGCCGGAATTGCTTACGGTCCACTGCCGGCTGCCGCTCAAAGTAGCCGTGCCGTTAAAGGTGATGTCCTGGGAGCCGCCAATGGTGACGTTGCCCGCAAGGCTAAGGCTGTTGCCGACGGTCCGCGAGGCCGTAGCCGTCAAGGTTCCCGCCGTCAGCGTCAAAGATCCTGTGCCGGCCGCGTTGTCATGTCCGAGCACCAGGGTGGTATTGGCATTGTTCAAATTGAGACCGCCTCCGAAAAGATTATTACCTGACAATGTCAGTGTTCCATTGCCAATCACCGCCAGCCCGAAAGTGCTCGCCCCGTCGTCAATGACTCCGGAGATCGTTCCGGTGCCGCCGGACAACAGTGTTTTAGAAGCGTTCAAAGTGACTGCGCCGGCAAGGTCAATGGCCCCGCCCGAACTCGCGCCGATGGCGAAGGGAGTAGTGGTATTTAAAGAAACGGCATTATTGAGAGTGAACGAGGTGGCGCTGGAACTGCCGATGCCCGCTGCGGACGCGTTATTGACTGTCAATGTGCCGGTGCCGAGGGCCGAGGCATTTCCAACTCGAACGGTGCCGGCGGAAAGAGTAAAGCCCCCGTCAAAGGTGTTAGCCGCAGTAAGGGATAATGTCTGCGCACCGCTTTTGGTAATGCTGAAAGAGGAGGCGCCGTCAGTGATCGTTCCGGAGATCGTGAGCGTGGTGGTTGTGCTCGAGCTGGTGGCAATGCTGATATTATTGCCGAGGACAAGGCCGGCGCTGATTAAATGCGATGCCGTGCCGGAGGTGTTGTTAATGGCGGAGGCGATCGTAATGGTATTAGCCGTCACTCCTCCATTGCTGATCGTATAGGTATTATTCCCGTCGATGTTCAACGTTCCGGCAAACACCGGCTGTCCGGTCGTAATGGTTCTCGGCGCGGAAATAGCCGAACCGAAAGTGGCGACATCATTGGTATCCGTTTGTCCTGGAAAACCGGTGTTCGGGCTCCAATTGGCGGCGCTATTCCAGTTGCCGGAAGCGTCGACATTCCAGGTAAAAGTGGTCTGAGCACTGAGGCTAAGGTGAAGGCTAAGCAGACTCGCGGCGCTTATCAACCGAAGGAACTTGGGGATTCCACGTGGAGAACCAGGAAAGCCTCTGCGCACATCCAAAAGACTCGCATTCATAATCGGCCTCAAACGCTGAGCAGAGCGCTGCCATTCGGCATCGATCTGAGTCGCCCTGTTTATTCAGGGCCTTTTGGAAGTACGCAGGGCCATGTGTATAGGGCTTTATGGAAAGCTGTCAAATGAAAAAACAAAATTTTTTTCGAAACCTGTTTTTTCGTCGAGCCGCGTTTAAAAAGGGCTCGCCAAAATCTTTTTTAAGAAGGTGCGCGAGTCCATGTGCAAGGCGGTCACATTCAAGATATAGGTGTCGAAACGGAGGCGGCCTCCAATACCAGGAGACCGCCTCGGGAGTTGCATCCTGCCTCAGGATGCCGCGTACTTCCCACCGCGGCAGACGAGAAGAGCTCGAACGAGGTTACAAGGTGCTTTTATTACTTTTATTTGAGGTCTTAGCTCTCTTGAATGACGGCCGGGTCGTCAAGTGCCCCTTATGATTCAAACGGAGTCAAACAAAACGACCGGGCGCCGCAGAGCGATCGCTTTTTGGTGTGCATTAACCGCACTACCGGCCATCGGTGCAGAATTCTTTCCAGAACAATTCTTTGCAGCAATGGCGTTCGGGCTCGCGCTGGTCGCAGGCACGAGCGTTTTGGTTCGCGAACTCGCCCGTGAATTGCCATGGCAAAATGTGATCGTGATTGTCTTGCTCGCGATCCTGTTCGCAATCGCGCTTGGGCTGGATGAGGTGTGGTTTGCCTCCACCGCACGCGCAGGGAATCGCGCAGTCTCCGTTCAATTTTTCACGACCAAGGTCTTGCTGCTGTTGCAAATGGTTTTCAGCGCGCGGGGAACGGCGCGATGGCTGGCTGCCCACTCGCCGCGATGGTCTGGATGGGCCTTTTATGGTGTGGCGACGTTGCTCGCTCTCCTCCTTTTCAGCAGCGGCAGAATGTGGCTGGCGGAGCAGGCTTTTTCCCGGTCAGAAATAGCTGCCGAAATGGCTGCTCAACTTTTCATGCACGAGATCTTTGCCCTGATTTTGTTATTTCCGCTGTTCCTGGTCGTGACCGTTCCCTGGTTTATTGATAAAAAGCAAATGAACCGGCCTCCTTCGCCTCAACCGATGATCAGTTGGATTGCGTTCGAGATCTTTTTCCTTGTTGGTGTTCTGCTTTGAGGCGCAACGATGCTCGGCTTAATGGCGAGCGCGAATCGGATTCTTACTTTGGTTTTCGCCCGATTCCCCAGAAAAGCCATAAACCAAGCAGGAGGAGCAGCACCAGCCACCAAAGGCGAACGACACTTCGAGCGGCGCCTTCGGCAAAGCGGAATGCCGCCGGGAAAATAAGAAACACGAGCGCGGTCACCGCCAGCAGCACGCATAAACGGAGAAAGCCTCGCCACCAGGGAGAAATCATTTGCGCGATTCCAATTCGGGCATGGGGACGAGCACATTCGCTCCCTGGCCTTCGCCTCCGACCACCACGGGGGAAAGTCCGTCCCATTTTTCAACGATTTGCAAGCGGATGAATGCCGGGTTCTCACGCAATGCCTGACCTCGAATCGTGATCGCTTCCGCTTCGCCTTTGGCTTTGATGATGGCAGTTTCCGCTTCGATTTCGGCCTGGCGCTGAACGAATCGAGCCCGTTCCGCTTCCTCGCGTTGGGTCATTTTTTGTTCAATCGCCGCATTCAATTCCGGAGAAAGCGTCAAGTCCGACAAGGTCAAATCCTCGATCACGACGATCGGCCCGCCTCCGGGAATCTCACCGATTTTGCGGCGCGTGGCTTCGAGGGTTGCTGATTTGATGGCCTCGCGATTTTGCACGATCATTTCGGCGCTTTGCGTCGAGGCTGCCTCCTTTAAGGCTTCGATGACGCGGGGGGCGACGAGGGAGTTGAAAGGATCTCCAGAGAATCCGCGGAATAGTGTGACCACGGCGCCTTCGGGAATGCGGTAAAGAATGCGCACGGTTGCTTTCACCTGTTGCAGATCGGACGAGTAACATTCGGTACGGAGTTCCTCGGTTTGCTGACGAATGCTGATCTGGTGAATGGTGGTGATGAACGGGGGTTTGATGACCAAGCCTTCCTGCTCGAACGCGGGCGAAACTTTTCCGAGCGTCACACGCACGCCGCGATGTCCCGGCTCGACCACGCTGGTGGCTTGACTGGCGGCGATGATGATCACGAAAAGAAAAATGATTCCGACGATGATGTTGCCGAGGGTTTTTGCGGAAATCGGAATCTCGGGCCGGTCATATCGGCTTTGGTAGGCGCTCATTGGGCCACCTCCTTTGTGCCGGCGTCGCGAGGGGGCGGGCCGCCTGTGGCTTCCGGTTGCAACGGAGTTAAAGGGAGCAACATTTCTGCGCCGGCCGCTTTGCCGCTGATGACACGCGGTGCGCGGCCGTTCCATTTGCGGACAATTTCGAGTTGGATCAGTTCGGAATTCTGGGCCAGCGCGTCGCCCCGGATGCGAATCGATTCGGCTTCGCCCCGCGCGCGCACGACGGCGATCTGGGCATCGATTTGCGCTTTCTGTTGTTCAAACACCGCTTTGTTGGCCTCCTGTTCCTGGACCATCTTGCGTTCGATGGCGGCCTCGAGATTCTCGGAAAGCGAAATGTCCTCGACGACGACGTCCACCACTTCGAGGATGTCGCCGATCTTGCGGCGGGCATTATCGAGGGTGCGTTGTTTTATTTTGGCGCGTTCCTGAACGATCTGCTGCGCGGTATCTTCCTTGGTGATTTCCTTGATGGCTTCGTCCACGCGCGGCTGGATGAGGCTGATGAAAGGATCGCCTTTGTACTGTTGGTAGATTTGCACCGCGGATTTTTCCGGGATCCGATAGAGCACCTTCAATTTGGTGCGTACTTCCTGGAGATCTTTGGAAATGACCGCGGCTTGCATTTCGGCGGTTTGTTGGCGGAGGCTGACAGGCACGATGGTGGTCACAAAGGGAGACTTAAACCCGAACCCTTCGGGTTTGGATTCAGGCGACACCTTGCCGAGAGTCACCAAGACTCCGCGATACCCTGGAGGCACGATGTAAGTTCCTGACGCGCCGCCGATGGCCACCACCAGAATGATGATCACCGCCCCAACCATTCGAGCGATTGCTTGCGTTGACATAATGCGATGCAGCTTAAACCGGGAAATCCGTCTCCGGAACCAAAATCGTCCGGGGAAATGCAACAGACGCGCTTGGCAAACTCCGTTGGATTTAAGCGAAACAGCAGGTCAGGCGGTGAGTTCGCTGAGAGTGCCTTGAAATTGAAAAAGAGTTTTCTCCGGCGAAATCCAGGTCGTGTACACCTTCTTCTGTTCGAAATCGACGACTTGCACAACCATCGAGGTATCCGCCTCCTGCCATGAGATGAAATAGAGGTGCGGGCGGATCATCACTGAAGCATACGACTGTTCTGCTTTGCTGCCCGCCTGCGGCCCTTTGAGCTGTTCCCAAACAAGACGAGCTTCGGAAAGGTAATGGACCTCGACGGCGAAATCGCCGTAATCGAAGCAGAACTTTTTGCCAACATGCTCCATGAATGCGCGACAATGTTGGTTAACGCATTCGTTTCATATCCGCAATGCGCTTTTTCGTGCGCTGGTCCGTGACCTTCGTGGTGATTACTCAAGCTCAACACGGCTCAAGCAGGGGCGCGATGGCGGTCCTCACTTCCTGATTGGTTCGATCGGTTTAGGGTTTCGCTGTGGGCATCGGGTTACCGAGAATCCCAAGGATCAGTCGTCCTGGCCAAAGGTTGCTTTGATGTCGCCAAATTTTTTTATGGAGTGGGGCAACCTCGGAGCCTATAGTATCGAGCCATGAACCCGAAAAGTGCGATTTTCCGGACTTCTGGACAGTCGAGTCAGATCGCCCGGCGCTTTGCTTTTCCATCGGTTCATCGTCGGTTGACGGTTTCACTGCGACCAATGCTGAGCCGTCCCAAATCCATTCGCCAACATTCGGTGCCATGAATTGTAAGCCGTTGCTTCGCTTCGTCATCGTGCTCGCCGCCTGGACGGTTGCGCACGCTGGCAACGTTCCGGATTCGAAAAAGGAAGCGCTCCCCAAACCGCCGCCATTGCCTCCACTGCAATCGCTCCAACTCGAACCAGCTTCCCTCACGCTGCAAGACGGTTGGGACGCGCGCCGCGTTCTGGTTTGGGGTCAAACCAAGTCCGGCGAAAAAATCGATCTGAGCGGCCAGGCCCAGTTCAAGGCGCAATCCGACATGCTGGAAATCGTGGACGGATTCATCCAACCCAAAGCCAAAGGGGAAGGGGAAATCCTGGTTTCGGCCGCAGGATTGCAAACGCGGTTGCCCGTGAAAATCCTGAGCGCCGACAAATCGGGCGTTCGGTTTGTGCGGGATGTCATGCCGGTCATGAGCAAGGTCGGTTGCAACGCCGGCACATGCCACGGTTCCGCCAAAGGCAAAAACGGTTTCAAGCTTTCGCTCCGCGGCTACGATCCAGAGTTTGATTATCAAGCTTTGATCAATGATGTCTCCGGCCGGCGGTTTAATCGGGTCAATGTGGATGACAGTTTGATGTTGTTGAAGCCGACTGGGGAAGTTCCCCACGAAGGCAGGCAGGTCATCAAACCCAACTCCCGCGAATACCATCTGCTGCGGCAATGGATTGCCGAAGGCGCCAAATACGAAAATCCCGCCTCCGCCCGCGCCACCAAACTCGAAGTGCTCCCCTCGGAAATTCTCCTCAGCCTGCCGGGCATGTCGCAACAGGTCATTGTCCTCGCGCATTATCCGGATGGATCGGTGCGCGATGTGACGCGCGACGCGGTGCTCAGCAGCAATAATGATGAAATCGCCGCGGTGAAAGAATCGGTCATCACAGCAGTGCGCCGCGGGGAAGCGGCGGTGCTGATCCGTTACGAGGGCAATTACGCCGCGAAGGAAATCGCCATCATGGGAGATCGCACCGGTTTCCAGTGGGCGGATGTTCCGGAATTCAATTACATCGATCAGCACGTGAACGCGAAGTTGAAGAAGATGAAGATCGTGCCATCCGAGCTTTGCACGGATGCGGAATTCATCCGTCGCGTGACGTTGGATCTGACCGGGCAGCCGCCTTCGGCGGAGCGTGTGCGTGCTTTTCTCGACGACAAAACTCCGTCGCGGCAAAAACGCGAGAAGTTTGTGGACGAATTGTTGGGGAGCAAGGATTACGTGGAATTTTGGGCCAAC
>JBFMDG010000291.1:0-8809 GCA_040754135.1 Verrucomicrobiota bacterium | reverse complement strand
GGCAATTGATTCTGAAAATATTCTGCTTCCGACTGGACGCTTTGCAGCAGGCGTGTGCGGTCGGTCTGGCCGGCATTGAGCAGATTGGTCGCTTCTCCCTGAGCCGTGTTCAAAATATTGTTGGCATAGGCCTGCGCCAGATCGTTGGTGGCGCGGCGATTGACTTCCGTGTCGAGCACTTCCTTGAAGGCCTGTTTGACAAATTGCGGCGGCAAGCTCCGAACGTCCACCTGCTCGATGGTGATGCCGAGTTTCTGTTGCGCGACGATTTCGCGCAACCGGCTGGCGATCTTTTCCTGAAATCCAAGCACGTTCAACCGCAGGGCGTCATCGACATTGAATCGGGCCGCGGCATGCAAAACGGCATTGTTCAACGCGTTCTGCACCACGTTCGAAGCGCTCACAAAATTCAACTCGAAGGCCAGCGGATCGTTGATGCGATAACGCAGTGTTGCTTCCGTGTGAATAATGTTGCCGTCGCCAGTCAGGGCGTAATCGGTCACTGCCGGATCGAGTGAAGGCAGAAGATCCGCTTCCTGCCCGGCCATTTCCAGCTCGGGCGTCATATGCCACGCTACGGTCGAGGTTATCTTCTGAACTTCGCTGATCTTGATGCGCACCACTTCGTCAATGGGTGCGGGGAAAGCGAAATGCAATCCCGGTCCGAGCAATTGTTTTTCGCCTACGCCGACCGGCTTGCCAAATCGGAGAACGATGGCCCGTTCCTGCGAAGGCACGGTGAACACTCCCGAGCCAAGGAAAACCACCACCAGCAGGACCATCAAAATTTTGACAATGAAAAAACTGCTCCGCAGCGCATCGGAGAGCGCTTGCGAGCCGGCATCTTCCCCTTCCGTTCCAGGCCGCGAAGGGGCCGTGGCCACGGGGGCGCCCTGAACCTGACGGTGATCGTGATCGTGATCGCGCGGAGGATCGTGTCGGTTGTTCATGACAGAATCACTTCGTGGCATTGGCATTGGGCGCCTGCGGGCGCGTCAACAGATCGAAAGGCGAGGTGCGCTCGTCCAGAATGAGCGTCGAGCGATCCTTGAGCGTTTCTTCGAGCGCCTTCAGTTTGCGGAGAAAAATCGCCAGCTCCGGCGATTGTTCGAAAACGGCCAATGCTTTCGAGCTCTCCGCGTCGGCCTGGCCGCGGATGGCCGTGGCTTGCGCTTCCGCTTTGGCGAGGATTTCCGCGCGATCGCGATCGGCCGTGCTCTGAATTTTCATGGCCTCGGCTTCGCCGCGCGCTTTGAGCCGGGCGATCTCGCGTTCGCGTTCGGCTTTCATGCGGGCGAACACCTTTTCGGTCACGCTTTGCGGCAACCCAAGTTTCTTGATTCCCAGGAAATCGATCTGAATGCCATACTTGGTTGCATTCGGCTGAATGGTTTCGATCATCTCCTTTTCGATCTCGACAAATTTCAGCTGCTTTTCATCCGTGGAAATAAAATGGCCAAAAGGATGTTTGCCGATCACCGAGCTTTGCGCGCTTCGGATCAGTCCTTCCAAAGCTGGCTCCGCCTGGGTGGTGGTGCCGCCGGGAAAGCTGCTGAAAAACAAGCTCGGATCTTTGATGGTCCATCCCACGTAAACCATCACCAGAATTGGCAGGTTGTCCTGGGTTTGCGTTTCTTCGAACTTGCCTTCGAAATTCTGGATGCGCCGGTCGAACTTGTACACCTTCTGGATGGGCGCGGGCCATTTCCAGTGCATGCCGGGATCCTTGAGCGGATCGCTGTAAATGCGCGTGGGTTTGTCGAAGGTCGTCACGAGCGCGACTTCCGTCTGCCTCACCTGAAAGGTAAAAAGGAGCAGGACGAAAATCGCCAGCAAGATGACGCCAACAGTCACGGTGAATGAATTGCGTTTCATAGTTCTAAAAAATTGCGCGGTGCTCGTGGATTACCTTCGTCCCGGCACCGTCAGATCGAGCAGATCCTGACGGATCTTATCTTCAAGGTTGAATTGGATGACGTCCTGGGTGTTGGTGGTGGCGACCACGTACTTGCGCGCATTGGTCGCGCCTCGCTCCAGGGTTTGCAAATAACTCCGCTGAGTGAAAACCTGCGGCGACGCCTTAAATGCGACGAGCTGATTCGTAAACTGCGCGGCTTCCGCATGGCTCGAAGCCACCTTGCGATGATAATACGCTTCGGCTTCGCGCAATTTCTTGTAGGCCTCGGCCTCGGCCAGGGTGACAGTCTTGGCCGCGTAACCTTCCGCGGTGCGCAATTTCGCTTCGTTCTCCTGGCGGGCCGCGGTGACGTCTTCGAAGGACTTGGCCACTTTGACCGGGGGATGGATATCCTGGAGCCCGACGAAAAGGATTCTGGCGCCGAGTTTCAATTCGTTGGCCCGATCCTGAATGCGCTTCTGCAATTCGCGCGCGGATTTCTCGCGGCCACTCGACATCAACTCAAACAAATCGACGCTCACGAGGTAACGAATGACTTCGCGCGTGGCGAGTTTTTCAAGCAAACTCGGCGCGTCGGTGTGGTTGTAAGCCCAGGCAAAAACATCCTCGATTTGAAATTGCACAGGAATGCTCACGGTAAGCAGATCGACCGGCACCGATTCCGCCGGCGCGCCGTTGGTGGCCGTCAGGCTGGAGGAACTGCGGCTGGCCACGAGCAGGTCGAATTCTTCTTCGTAATGTTTGACCGTCCAGAGAATGGTCTTTTCGTGGGCTTTATCTTTGTCGGGAACGAAACCGATGTTGAAGGTTTGAACGCGGTCGGTCTGGAAGCGGTACACGCGGCTGAATGGCCAGGGCAACTTCAAATGCAACCCCGGTTCCAATGCTTTGCCCGCCGCCACGGGACGGCTAAACCGCTCGACCAGTCCTTTTTCGCCTGGCCCAATAAACACGAAACTCGTCGAGAAAAAGAGCAGCCCGACCAGCAGCAGAAACAGCCAGGCCACTTCCTTTTCCAGCGTGCGATAAAACCACGTTTCCGACACCTTGAAGCCGAATTGATAATCGAGCGCTTGCGCCGCCGTCGTGAACAACCCCTCCGGCTGCGCCAGCAAACCGATCAGGCGGCTCTCGTAAAGCAAGCGCGTGTCCTTGCTTTTGATGCGCGGCCGGTAAATCTCCAAAATCAAATTGACCAGGTTTTCAACCGCAGCCAGTCCGATGACGACGGTCAGCGCGCGCGCGGCATAGCGATCGATGGCTTTGAAATCCAGCAACCACGCGGCAATGCCGGCGGCGACGATGAACGCCACGTAGGCAGTCAGGAGTAGGTAACTGGCGCCGGGGCGCAAGAGGTGACGATTTTCGAGGCGGGCAATGCCGGCGGCATATTTGCCGAGCAAAAAGAGAATCAATCCAAAGATGCCAAACAGCGCCATCGTGACGAGCGGTTCTTTGAGCCCGGTGGTCGCATTTTGGTCGAGCCACTTCCAGAGCCACCAGACCGCTCCGGCCTGCAGGAGAAAGAGCAACACGGTGAATCCGGGAACGAAAAACCGTTCAAATTGCTCGCGGGCGCGCTGCGCCGGGAAGACTTCCGAGTCGGTGACATTGAAAAGGCTCGAACTGCCTTTGGCTTTATTGAGTTCATCGAACTCGAGTTTTTCGAGCCGTTCCGATTCATGCAGGCGCATCTGGAAATAGCTCACCGCCATGACCAGGAAACCGATGCCGAAAAAGACCAGCCCGGCATGCGCCGTCAGCGATTGCGAAATCCGCGCCAGCACCAGTCCGGCCACGCCAATCGCCAGCAGCACCAGCAGATTGATCAATCCAATTTTTTTAATGTCGCGTTCCATCTCAAATCAAATTCAGGTCAGTTCACGGTCTTCAAACAGCGCCAGAGCCAGCGCCAGAGTGGCCCCCATATATCCCAGCGCATAAAGAAATGAAGTGCCGACGTAGCTCCAACGAATGGACTTTCCAGTTTCCAATGCGTCGGCGAGCCAGAAAAGTTGCCAGTTCGGCACCACGGTGTAAAGCAGAGAAGCCCACCACGATCCGCCCTCCGTGGCGCGCCTTCCAAACAGGTAATCAGACATTAAACCCAGCAGAAAAATGCCGGAACAAATGGCCAGCGTCGGAATCATTTCCAATCGCGTCGAACAGGCCAGCGCCAGTCCCGCCAGAATCCAAAGCGCAAATAAAATCAGAATCGCCGCCGGGATCAGCCGCCAATCAACCCCTTTGGCAAACGTCTGCCAATGGCCTTCTTTATCGATGAAATTAATCAGCACAAACGAAAGCGTGATCATCCCCACCACAAACAAAACCGCATCGGCCACGAATGGCCGTTGCAAAAAATAATTGGTCAGACCGCCTAAGGCGTAAGCCAGCACGATCGAGCCGGCAAATATCGCGAATGCCAGCGTGTCCGCCGATCCATACGCGTCGAAGGCCATGCGGCTGGCCAGCAGTGCGCTCAAGGTATTCGTGTAAGTAAGGAGCGCTAGCGCCACCGCAAGTCCGGTGAACTTGGCCAGAAGAAAACAGGCGCGTCCCACCGGCTTGGCCAGCACCGCCAGCGCTGTTCCCGAACGAATTTCGTGCGCCACCGACGCCGATGCGCTCAGCACCGCGCCAAACAGCCCGGCCACTAGCATGACCGCCAGGACACTGTCTTTGACCAGTTTTGGATCATCGCCAAACCCGAAATAAGGCACCGTGGAAAGAAATACCCCGAAGGCCGAGGAAAAGGTCATCAACAGCAGGAATACCGGCTGCCGCACCAATTCCATAAAGGCATTGCTTGCGATGGTTATAAATTGTCGCATCTGCGCTGGTTCGAGTCTGACAGCTTACGAATGAGTTTGCTGATTGCAAATGGTTATTCTGCTGCCGCCCGGTTCCCGTCAAATCCCCGCCCATCCGGGCCGGGAAAAATAGCGGGAAATGCAAAAACTGCAAAGTGGGCGTTTGTCTGCACAGTTTTTCGCCAGGTATTTGGGGAAAAGGCTGTGAGCAGCTATCCTCAAAAATCCCGCCGCAGACATCAGGGCAAGACGGCCCGGTAGAATCTTTTTTGATCGCGGATCGGTTCTGGATCCGTCCACGTCTGCACCGGTGAACCCAACGTGATGTTGGTCAGCGCGACCCAGTTGCCCGGCGCGGATTCGGTGGCCGTTTCGATGCGATAGGTTTTTCCAACTTTGCCTGAGATGGTCAGGCTAGCGTTCAAATCCAGCACCAGATAGGGAATCGCATTGGAGAGATAATTGACCCGTGGCGTAAGAGTCATGCTGCGAATGCGGTGATTGCCCGTGTCCGCAATGATCAATGTTCCGTTGGGATGCAGCGTGATGCCCCCGGGCCGATTAAATCGCGCCACGCTCCCGTCCCCGTCCGCAAATCCAGGCTGGCCATCTCCGGCCAGTGTGGTGACGACGCCCGTTGGTGTGATGCGCCGAATGGCGTTGTTGCCATACTCGGACACGTAAATCATTCCTTCCGCATCCACGGCGATTCCGTCCGGAGTGTTGAACTGCGCTTCGATGCCCACGCCATCGCGGAACCCGGGAATACCCCGGCCAGCGATGGTTGAGACCGTTCCGTCGGGGAGAATTTTGCGCACGCGATGATTGCTCCATTCAGTGACGTAGAGATTATTGGCGCGATCGATGGCAAGGCCACCGGGGCGGTTGAATTGCGCATTTGTGCCTCGGCCGTCCTGGTTGCCGGAAGTGCCATTGCCCGCGAAGGTGGTGACGGTTCCATCGCGCGCGATCTTGCGAATGGTGTGATTGTTGAACTCGGAGACGAACACATTGCCGGCATTGTCAAGCACCAGATCGTTTGGAAAGTTGAACGATGCCTGCGCGCTTGATCCGTCCTGCAAAGCGGCGCGCCCATTGCCCGCGAGTGTGCCGACGGTGGGCCAGCCGCCCACAATCACGGTGCGCACGCGGTTGTTGTCGGTATCGGCGACGAGCAGTCGGCCCGCACGGTCAAATTGCACGGCCAAGGGATGATGAAATTGTGCCAGGTCTGACCCGCCATCGCGGAATCCTGCAATCCCACCATGGCCTGCGACGGTGCCAAGCGCGCCGCCGGGCGTGATAAACCGCACCGCGTGATTGGCGGTGTCAGCGAGAAACGTGACGCCTTCCTGACTTACGGCCAGGCTGTTGGGGTTATGCAATTGGCCTTCCAGGGCGTTATTCGAATCCTTGAATCCCGGCGCGCCATTGCCGGCGACGGTTTTGACCAGCAGTTGCCCGCTGACAGCCGGAATGACCACCAGGGTGGCCGGTTCACTCAGCACGGCCCCTCCCGGATTCCGCACTCGCACCCGGTAAACGCCGGCGTCGTCGAACGTGGTGTTTGAAATGAGCAACTCGCCTGAGATTCCAAAAGCCACGTCGACCCCGTCTTTGATCCATTGGTACGAGAGCGGGTGCGCGCCCGTGGCCACGACGGCGAATCGTGCCGTCACGCCCTGCCGGACCGTGGTGGAGGTGGGATGCGCGTTAATGATCGGTGGATTGGGTGGCTCCACCGCCTCTAAGGTGAGCCTGGCAATGGCGCTGAGAACCGCCCCATTTCGGTTGCTGACCAATACCTGGTAAGCCCCGGCGTCAGCGGCCGTGACCCGAGAAATGGTTAGATCGGGCGAGGTGCGATTCGGAATCGAAAAATTATTTTTAAACCAGAGAAAAGATAGCGGAGAGGTGCCCGAGGCGCGAACCCGGAAAGTAGCGCTGCTGCCAACAGGCGCAGTCATCGAGACCGGCTGTTCGTCGATTTGCGGATCGGCCGCAAACAACTGCCCTCCGGCGGCGGCTGCGAGCAAAGCAAAGATCGCCAGAATTCGAACCAACCGCGGCCATTCGCTCGCGCAGCGGGCGCGGCGGGCCTGCATTGGCTCAACGTGTTGCCAGTTTTCTTTCAATTAATCACCGCCCGATAAAGGCGTTTCCGTTGGTCCATGGGACGCGGGTCGATCCAGCGCTGCACCGGCGTCCTCAACGTAAAATTCGTCACCGCAATCCAATTTGAAGGGGTCAATTCGTCCGCGTAATCGATGCGATAGCGTGTTCCGGGAACGCCGTAAATGGTCAGCCCAGGCTGCAAATGCAATTCAATCGTTGGCGCTTCCGGTGTGGGTTTCGGTTCGCTTTCAACCCGCAGCACTCGAATCCGATGATTCCCCGTGTCGGCCACAATCAACCTGCCGTTCGGATGCACCGCGATGCCGCCAGGATGATTAAATTGCGCGCTCGCCCGGTCGCCATCCGCAAATCCATGCGTTCCCCGCCCGGCGAGCGTGACCACCAACCCGTCCGGACTGATGCGTCGAATGGCGCTGTTGCCATACTCAGCCACGTAAAGATTTCCCTCCGCATCGGCGGCAATGCCGTCGGGTGTGTTGAATTGCGCGTCGCTGCCATAGCCATCTTTGAATCCGGCGACGTTTGTGCCGGCGATCGTAGTGACCGTGCCATCGGGAAAAATCTTGCGCACGCGATGACTGGCCCACTCTGTGACGTAAAGATTGCCCGCAAGATCGATCGCCATTCCGCCAGGCTTGTTGAATTGAGCGGCTGAGCCGTGGCCGTCCGCATAGCCGGGCGCGCCGTTCCCGGCGAATGTGGACACCTGGCCATCGCGGCGAATGCGCCGGATGGTGTGATTGTTGAATTCGCTGACGAAAATATTCCCGCCGCGATCCACAACGACGTCATTTGGGAAATTGAAACTCGCGTTCAACGCAGGACCGTTCTGCAATGCCGTCACTCCGTTTCCTGCCACCGTGCTCACCGTCTTCAACCCCACAGATAGCACGCGTCGGATGCGGTGATTCACGCTGTCGGCCACGAGCAGGTCTCCGGCAGGATCGAGCGTCACGGCAATGGGGACACTGAAAAATGCGGTGGCGGCCGGTCCGTCTTTGTAACCGCCAATTTCCCTGCCGGTGGGTGTGCCGGCCCAGGTTTGCACCGCTCCATCAGGCGCGATGGTGCGGATGAGGTGGTTCTTGGCATCGGGCACAAAGATGAGGCCCTTCCTTGTTATGGCGAGACTGTTGGGTTCGTCGAATTGCGCAAGCAACGCATCCCGCGAATTGCGATAACCGCGCACGCCGCCGGCAAGCGTCGTGACTGTCACCTGGATGTTCGGCCAAACCGTGAGCCGCGCCGGCTCGCTGAATTTGCTGCCGCCCGAGTTGGTGATACGCACCGCATAAAACCCGGCATCATTCGCCGAAACATTCGTAATCACCAAAGTCGAATCGGTTTTGCCTTCCAGCATCACGCCATCTTTGAACCACTGATAAGTCGGAATCTCTTCGCTTGAAGCTTCCACGCGAAGCGTGAGGGTTTTCCCAATTTCAACAGCGGCGGAAACTGGGGGGGTGATTATTCGCGGGGGAGGTGTTGCCATTTGTGCTTTGGCGAGGAAATAACTGCCGGAAAACTCTCTGTTTCCAATCTGTGCACGGTTGCCCCCTCCGGAACCCAGAATGTAAAAAGCGCCGTTTTTCGCTGTGATTCTATAAACACCCGCATGGTTTTCAAAACCTGTAACCGTGAAATACCACAAAAGGTTGCCGTCGTGATCATACGAAGCAATCGCACCCCGGCCTCTGCTCGCACCTGCAATATCGATCCACTCGCCGAAATTGGCGGCACACACAATAGAGTTTTTGCCTGCAGTAATGGAAAGATCCCCGATGGTGAAATAATTTAATTGTGGATCGCATCGCTTAAGAAACACCACTTCGCCTTGCGAAGTGAATCTGCCCAAAAAACTTTCGCTTGGTCCCGGCCCAAGAAAGCCCAAACTCAAGGTTCGACCACAGATGATCACTTCATTTTTGTCGTTCACACCTAC
>JBFMDG010000290.1:0-8832 GCA_040754135.1 Verrucomicrobiota bacterium | reverse complement strand
GCGCCGACATTTATTCGCTTACTGCGTGGCCGGTTTGCTGGAGGTTGGCTTTGGCGTGTTCATTCTTCTCAAATGGGTGGGGGCTGTTGTCTGGCAACTGCCGCCGACGCTTGTGTGGTATGCCTATCGCACCATGTGGCTGGTGGCGTTTGGCATCTCATCTTTCGGCATGCTGGTCATTTGGGAAGCAGCGCGAGAATTCCTGAACACTCTGGCGGGAAAAGTGGGGCACTACGTTGCGGAAGGCAGCAAGGGTTACCAGCCTCATTGGAAATTGGCGCCGATTACTTTGGTGGATGAAATCACCGCCCTGACTGGATATCCGGAAGTAGTCTGGAATTTTGGAACGCTCAAAATCAAAAGAGCCGTGGCAGGGTGGGCGTGGCTCTTCTGGCTCGGCATCACTTCGCAATCATCACATCTCCCCGGAGGACGTTGGCTCATCATCGTTATGATCGGAACGATTTTGCCCTGGATGACGGCCTTTGCCGCAGTCACGCGAGGTGTGGTGCGAGTGTATTGGATTTTTAATATTATCTTGTGCGCAGGTTTTCCAATTGTGTCTGTGGATGCAATTTGGATGGATCGACGCTGGCTCTTCGAAACCTGGAGTCTGGCCGTGACTTTGGGAATTCTTTTGGTTGGCCTGTCCAACATTCAACCGGCCGAGATGTCCCGAGATCGAGAGATCCTCACACATTCGCCAGAGCAAAAGACCAATCGCGTGGCGGGAATTAAAAAGTCTTCTGAAATTCTTGGATTATTTTTCGCAGGCATTTGCTTCGTACTTTTTCTCGTGCTGGTGGTCCCTGATCGCAACGGCGTAAGAGAACTGATTTCCGTGATGGCCGGTGTCGCTTGCCTGCTGCTGGCGGGTTTATGTCTGGGCCACAGAAAAACTCGGCGGGAATCAGCACTGCATCTGATTTCATGATTTAAAAAACTCGACCGCTGCGCTCGCCCTGACCAGACGCCCGCACTCACAATTCATCAGCACCTGCTTACGATTCCATCAGTCCGCCTGCAATCCCCGGATCGCCTGCCAACGCGTCCGCATTTCATCGAGAGTTATGGGCACGACGCCGCCTGTGGCATCGATCCGTTGGGCCGCGAGCACTTCGGCTAAATCGCGAAGCGCCCGCGGTTCGCGAGTGTCCTCGGTTAAGTTCCAGATTCGCGCAGTGCGATCTTCGGCGCCGGAGGCGATCCTCCGCGCATCATGGCTGAAGACCGCATGCCAGACCGGTCCGTCATGCTTCAACGGAGGTGTCACTGGCTGGCCCGTCCTCGCATCCCACACGCGCGCCGTGCCGTCGTAGCTGGCGGTGACGACGAGCTCGCTGCTGGCATTGAACTCGGCCCATTGCACAGCGGCGTCATGCGCCAGCGGGGGAGTGCGCGGTTCACTCGTAAAGGAATTCCAGACGCGCGCGGTGCCGTCTTCACTCGAGGTGAGAACCCATTTTCCATCCTGGCTGAATGAGACGGAGTTCAGGCCGTCGCGATGGCGGATGGGAGGCGCGATTCGAGTGCCGGTGAATGGGTCCCATACCTGGGCTTCACACGGACCAAGGCCGGCGTCGCCAAATCCGGTGACGAGACGTTTTCCATCGGGGCTGAATTCGGCGCGCGGGACTAGGCCAGCATGGCGAATGGGCGAACCCAATGGTTGTGCTTTGACGATATCCCACACTTGGGCAAACCCGATTCTTTTCGCAGGGTTTCCCCAGCAAATCACCAATGCCCGGCTGTCTGGTGAAAACGAAATCCAAGCGGGACGTTCCGAACATAACGCCGGCAAAACACATTCCCGCAAGGTAATTGTATCCCAGCCCCGGACGTCGGCGGGGGCCCACACATCGTGTCCGCCACAGTTCTCATCGGCCCAAAAAAGCCATTTGCCGTCCGGGCTGAATCGCGTGCACCTTGCCGCAAATATGGGCCTCAAGTTTCTGCTCCCTAACTCCGCCACCAATCGGCGAGTTTCCAGTTGAAAGACTTCCATCACATTGGTCACCCCCATGCTCGAAACGGCGAGGTACTTACCGTCCGGACTGAAGGCACTCGAGATGCGCGGACCCGCTTGCTTTTTCGGAATGTGGATTTGCTCAGGCGCCGGTCCGTTCAGTTGCCATAACGTGACATCTTCCACAGGCCGCCATTCCTGCACCGCGAGGTAACGCGCATCCGGACTGAATTCGACGCGGAAAACCTGGGAACTGAGTTGCAACCGCTTTTCCGTCCGTTCTCTTTCCGCCAGAATCCAAAGCCGCGCCGTTCCATCGCGGCTGGCGGTCAGCACTTTTTTACCGGTGGGATCGAACACCCCCCCATGCAGGTTGCTGGCATGACGCAGAGATGGAGTGGACGGTCTTCCATTGGCCACTTGCCAGACGCGGGCGGTGCGATCGCTGCTGGCCGTCACCAACAGCGTACTGTCCGGACTGAACGCGACCGAGCGCAAATTGCCCTTGTGGCTGAGCGGCGGTGCAACCAGTTCTCCACCGGCGCTGGTCCAGATGCGGGCCGTTCTGTCTTTGCTGCCGCTGGCAATGTAACGACCGTCTCCACTAAACGCGACGCACCAGACTTCATCGGAATGTTGCAGCGGGCCGGTCAAGGCTGTTCCGGTGTTCGCATCCCAAATCCGCGCGGATTTGTCTGCGCTGCCGGTGACCACGCGAAGGCTGTCCTCGCTGAAGGCGATATCCTGAACTTCACCTTGATGTTGAAGAATTAGGGGCGACCCGGTTCCGTTCAGGACATCTTCAACACGCCAGATATTGGCCGTGCAATCGCGGCTGGTTGTGGCGAGCTTTGTTCCATTTGGACTGAACCGCACGTGCATGATTCGATCGTTGTGCCGGACTGTTTTTCCCATTCGTTCTCCGGTTCGGGCGTTCCAAAGTTGTGCGGTGCGATCTTCACTGGCGGTGGCGACGATCAAGCCAGCCGGATGAAACGTGGCGGCATAAACATAATTTGAATGTCGCAAAGGCGGGCTGATGGGCTGGCCGGTCGCGGCATCCCACACGCGTGCCGTGAAATCATTGCTCGCGGTAACAACCCATCGGCCATCCGGACTGAACTCGACGTCGCGAACCTCCGACTCATGCCCGAGCGCAGGTATCAACGGCTCGCCGGTTGCCACATCCCACACCCGGGCCGTGCCATCGTCACTCGCCGTGGCTATGCGATCGCCATTCGGACTGAATGCGGCCTTTCGGACCATATCCTCGTGGAAAAACATTTGCACCAATTGCGGCGAGAAGCTGAGCGTTGTGCCGATGCGCAAGCGGTCGATTTTGTGACGCGCGCTTTGTTGGTCCGCCAGATTGAGGGCCGTGGCAAACCAAAGAATTCCGCCAAAGTAATCGCCTTCATCGATTAATTGAACGCCTTGAGCCACGTGGAGTTGATGCACCTGTTCCAGCGCCAGCCTTTCCGTGCGTTTCGATTGCCGGGTCCACAATATGGCGAGCGCGGCGACGACGAGCGCGACCACGGCAAATCGTTTGGCCTGAGTCAGGCGGCGTTCCAGCCCATGGGCGAGACGCACCGATCGGCCAGCTTGCAGCATCGCGAGTTCGGCGTGCATTTCTTTCGCGCTTTGATAGCGCTTGGCCGGATCGCGTTCGCAAGCTTTGAGCACGATTTCATTTAGTTCAACCAGGGCTTCTCGTTCCGGATCGGCTCGCAGTTGCGTCGGCAGTTCAGGAAACTCATGGCGATCCCGGCCCGTGCACATTTCATAAAGCACTTTGCCCAGACTGTAGATGTCGGCTTGCGGAGTGCCAGGGCCTTCGGGCGGAACGAAACCTTCCGTGCCCACGAAGGAGAGCGTCGCGTCACGACTGGCCACCAGCCCGATGTCGGCGAGTTTGGGAATGCCTTCTACAAAAATGATGTTCGACGGTTTGATATCCCGATGAATCAAGTCGTGCTGATGGAGATGTTCGAGCGCTGTCGAAAGTGAAAGCGCGACGCGCAACGATTCTTCGCAAGACAACCGGCCGCGCCGGGCCAGCAGATTCTTCAGTGTCGTGGGCACGTACGACTCCGGCTGCAAAGAGTCCGCAGCGCGCATTGCCGCTTGCCGAGTGGGCAATTCAAATTGAGCGGGAGACTGAGCGGACGCGCTTTCTAATTTGCCTTCTCCATTCAGATCGTCGGCAAGCTCCATCACGTAATAGAAATAATCGTCCGACCGGCCGACATGAAGGATGGCCACCTGGCTGGAATGGGAGCGGGATACGGGTTCGAATTTTTGAATGCCGTTGAACTCGCGATCGAACGGACGTTGATCTTCGAACTGGCGGCGATAAACCACTTTGACCGCGCGATAAGCGCCCAGAATTGATCGGGCCAGCCAGACTTCGCCATAGGCCCCCGCGCCGATGCGGCGCAGCAATTGATAATCAGGAACCGCAGGGCGGGCCGTGCGTTTCGCGAGCGATTCCGATCGGAGGCCAACCCCGGTATTGGCCATGGCCGATGTTCCCGGTGACAACGGGAGACTCATGAGACGGCTGAATTACGTCTGGGCGGCGTCGGTTTCAGATCTGATTGACTGGTGGCGGCGATCCTTTCGAGGCAAAACCGAGACCGAAAGGTTCGATTAATGGTGGCCGAAACGCTGAAATTCCGGCCAAGGGTTCAAAATCGTTTTCGCAGCGTAAGCTCAGTAATACGGCTGCGGCCAATCCACTGCAACTTCAAATATTTTTGAAAGAATTGTTGTGTGACCGCGATGAATAGGGTGCGCAAGCGGTTCCTTAGCCCCCGCTCGCCAAGAACTCAGACCTCGATGAAAGCCATGACTTCGTCTCGGCGCTGGCTGCATGGCCAACGGTTCACCATCCCGTCCAAAATCAATGCTCTGGCAGGCGCCATCGGTGCCAGCCTGCTTTTGATTGCATTGTGGTGCGCCCCGCTCCAGGCGCAGTTCATTTGGAACGGCGGAGGAGGGGACAGCAATTTCAGCACGGGCGAAAACTGGGATGGCGGTTCCGCGCCGGGCCCGGCAAATTATGATGGTCTGACCTTTGCCGGAGCGATCAACATGTCGCCGACTGCGGATCAGGAGTGGTCGGTCGGAAGCATAATTTTCGACACAGACGCGGGAGCATTTACGCTGGGTGGTTCACTGCTGAATCAAGGCGGGGGCATTTACAATAACAGTTCCTCCCTTCAGACCATCAACAATGATATTGTCATCGAGGGTTACCAGGAATTCGTGGCGAGTTCAGGCGCGCTGACCTTCAATGGCGCCATTACGTTGGCGGATGCGGAATACCTCGATCTCAGAGGGGATGACACCATCACCATCAATGGTGTGATCTCGGGCGATGGTCTGTTGGATCCGTACGAGAACGTGACGGTCATTCTAACGGCCGCGAACACTTTTACAGGGGTCGTGGAGCTTTTTGATAATTCCGTGCTTCGGATTAACAACGACTCTGCCCTCGGCACAAGCGACGCCGGCACCACCGTGTTCGCTGGGGCCACTTTACAACTGACGGGCGGGATCTCCGTTTCGAACGAAGCACTGACCCTTGAGGGTGAGGGAACCGGGAACGGGTCTCTTGAAAACCTCAGTGGAAACAATGTCTGGACTGGCAATGTCACTCTGGAAAGCGGTGTTGCTCCGTCGATTGGTGTGACGTCGGGCACGCTCACATTGACAGGTCAAATTGATGAGAACGGGTCAAGCAGCCTGACAAAAGTGGGCAATGGAACATTGATTCTCACCGGCACGAGCACTTACACCGGCGAAACCTCCGTCAATGCCGGGACATTGCAGTTGAACGCTTCGGCTGACTTGAGCAGCAGTTCGCAAGTGGTCGTCGCCAATGGAGCGATACTGAAAGGCTCTGGAACCGTGGGAGCTGTGCTCGTCAGTGGAGCCATTTCCCCCGGACTGAGCCCGGGCACAATGCCGACCGGTTCGCAAACCTGGGAGAGCGGCGGCAGTTATGTTTGGGAAATCAATCAGGCCAATGGCACTCAAGGATCCGATCCCGGTTGGGATCTGCTCGACATCACCGGCGATCTCACCATCAATGCAACCACCGGAAACGAATTCACCATCGAGTTGACCACGCTGACGCTTGCGAACGTTGCCGGCCAGATGAACAACTTCAACAACGGGCAATCGTACACCTGGACCATCGCAGCCGTCTCCGGAACGATCAATGGATTCGACGCGACCGATTTCACGCTCGACGCTTCGAACTTCGCCAACGCGCTCGGCGGCGGCAGCTTTTCCATCAGCCAATCCGGCGGCAATATTAACCTGACCTTCACCCCCGTTCCCGAACCTCATGAATACGCGATGATATCAGCGCTTGGTTTGGCGGCGTTTGGCGTCTGGCGGCGGCTGCGTTTGGCGCGCCATTCCGAGCCTCTGATGGATTCACCCAAACTAAATCTATGCAAATAAACCGAATGACTCCTCTCAAGCTGCTCCTGCCGCTTTCAGTTCTATTTGTTTCCACAGCACATGCTCAATTGGGAAGCCTCGGATTTAACTTCACCTCGCCAGCCGGCCAGGACAACGGCGCTTCACTTGCCATCACAGGCTTCAGGTTTCAGGTCACCTCCGCAATCAACGTGAGCGGATTGGCCGCCTTCAATCCCACCGCCCCTGCCGGACTGGGGCGGGAGACAAAGATTGGCCTCTGGAGTGACGACGGCACATTGTTAGTCTCGGTTTCTATTCCAAGCGGGACCGCTCCGATTGCGGGCAGCTATTTCAGTGGAGTGGCCGTGACGCCCTTGACTTTGCAACCCGGGATTTATCGCATCGCCGGCGACGGATACCGCACTTACATTCAAGGGGGGCCGCCCACGGGATTCTCCGGCTATTCTCATGCCCCCGAGCTGACATACCTAAGCAGTTGTTACAACGCCTCAGGCAATAGCTTTTCATTTCCGAATCTTTCCGACGACAACAGTTTTCTGAACGTTAACATCCTCCTTCAAGCACCCACCGAAGCGCCAACGATCACTAAACAACCCGAATCGCAAACAGCAGTCCTTGGCCAATCCGCCAGCCTCGTTGTCGAAGCCAAAGGCACTCCCGCACTGACATATCAATGGCTCAAGGGAGAGGGCGAAATTCCTGACGCGACCTCCGCGTCCTACACCATTAATTCGGTGGCGGCTTCGGATGCCGGGGATTATCGCGTTCGGGTTTCTAATGGCGTAGGCGACCCGGTTTTAAGCAACGTGGCCAGGCTCACCGTCCATCTGCCTCCGCAAATCACAACGCAGCCGCTGAGCCGCACGGTCCTCGTCGGTGAGCCGGTGACGTTCAGTGTGGAGGCGACTGGAATTCCAGCACCTGGATATCAATGGCAGAAGAATGACTCCGATCTGACCGGCGCCACCGGTTCCTCCTACACCATTGCCGCGGCGCAATTGTCTGATGCTGGCGATTACCGAGTGCTTGTCAGCAACGGAGTGGGCAATCCGGTCCCGAGCAAATCTGCCAAGCTCGTGGTGATGCCCGCGACAACCACACCTCCAGTGGTCTCGAACGTGCGCGCCACCCAACGCACGGGCACGAAGCTGGTCGAGGTCACTTACGACCTCGCCGATCCGGACAGCGAAACAGTCGCCATTTCACTCTCGATCTCGGCCGATGCCGGGCTCACCTACAATGTTCCCGTTCTCACGGTTTCCGGAGACATCGGAAGTTCCGTGCGGCCCGGGCTCAATAAACAAATCCTCTGGAACGCCGGCACGGATTGGAACGGGCGCTTTACCGCGCAAGGCAAAGCGCGCGTCACCGCTCAAGATGCCTCGTCGCCGGATGGTGTTCCCCCTGGGATCGGAGTCATTGCCGCCGGTGGATTTGCCATGGGCGATCCGCCAACGCGGAGCGTGAACGTGAGCGCGTTTTACATCGACAAATTCGAAGTCACACTGGGCTTGTGGCTTGAGGTCCTTTCGTGGGCGGTAGGTCGAGGTTACAGCTTCGAAAACATCGGCTCAGGCCAGGCCCCGGATCATCCGGTCCATTCTGTTTCCTGGTACGATGCGGTCAAATGGTGCAATGCGCGTTCAGAAATGGCGGGGCGCACACCGGTTTATTACACGGATGCCACGCAAACGGTGGTTTATCGCACCGGCAACATCGACTTGAACAACGACGCGGTAAAATGGAATGCGGATGGTTACCGGTTGCCCACCGAAGCGGAGTGGGAGAAAGCAGCGCGCGGCGGTCTGGTGGGGCACCATTTTCCGTGGCCGAGTTTCAATGGATCAGCCACCGGATTCGAAATCTTCCTTGATGGCAGCAAAGCGAATTATTTCGATAGCGGCGATCCGTTTGAATCGAAGGAAGTGAGAACCACACCTGTGGGCTACTACGACGGAAAACAAACCCCGGCCGGCACGGACATGGCAAATGGTTTTGGACTGTACGATATGGCGGGCAACGTGCGGGAATGGTGTTGGAATTGGGCGGCGCCGCTTTCCGAAAGTGAAGAGAATGACCCCCACGGGCCTTCGAGAAATTCGCTCGAATTTAAGATTACCAGTCTGTCCGGCGCCAATAGTGCCGTCATCGACCACGAAGGAACGACAGGGGACGATCGAGGTGGCATCGCCGTATCGAATGGACAGGTTTTTGTCACAGGCGATACGGCCACCGGTCGATATAATCTGAACTTGAGTGAGGGTGTTTCCGTGGGGCGTCTTGTTGATCGCCTTTGTTCCGACTTGCGCTCGGAAACGGTTTACAGTCTCGGTCATTCCGGCCGTGAAATTGTTGCGCCGGACAACGTGAACTCGTTGATCGAATTGGACCCGCAAACAGGGAGCCGC
>JBFMDG010000289.1:0-8844 GCA_040754135.1 Verrucomicrobiota bacterium | reverse complement strand
CGGCCGGTTCGGGCTGGGATCCATCAAACACGGGCCAACTATTAGCATCAAAAGAGCGTTGCGCAAAAACTCTTCTGCCGGTAAATCCTCCGGGCATGAAATGGCCAGCCTTTTTCCTCAGAAACCGTTCGGATCATGCGCGCAGCGCCAAACTATTGCCATTGGCAAGTTCCACGCAAGGGCTTCGCGCCTCGAGGTGCAGAATGCGGAACTCTTTGCTGCGTCCGCTTGCCTGGGTTATCTGCGCAATTGCGATCGCCCCTGTCCTTCAGGCTGCTCATTGGCCGTCCTGGCGCGGGCCCGATGGCAATGGCATTTCGCCCGAAAAACAGTTTCCCACCGAGTGGACGGCCTCGCGCAATGTGCGCTGGCGTGTGGACCTGCCCGATGATGGCAACTCGTCACCCATCGTTTGGGGCGACCGCGTCTTTATCACGCAGGCGATTTCCAGCGAGAACCGCCGCATGGTCATGTGCTTCGATCGCGCCAACGGCAAGTTGCTTTGGCAATCGGGCACGGTGCACACAGAGAAAGAGCCGACGCATGAGACGAATCCGTATTGCGCGGCGTCACCCGTGACCGATGGCGAGCGGGTGATTGCCACCTTTGGTTCGGCGGGCGTTTTTTGTTTCGATCTTAACGGGAAAGAACTTTGGCGCCGCGACCTGGGCAAGCAAATCCATCAATGGGGCAATGCCTCGTCCCCAGTGCTCCACGGCAATGCCTGCCTGCTTTATCATGGTCCGGGCGAAACTTCCTTTCTCATTGCGCTCGACAAGAAAACTGGCCGCACCCTTTGGCAGGTCGATTTGCCTGAACCGAAACCGACCAAACGGACCGATGGTTTTGCAGGCAAGGAACCGGGGATTATTGGCACGTGGAGCACTCCGCAGGTCATTCACGTGAATGGCCGGGACGAATGCCTTTTGAGCGTGCCGCAATCCGTGCGCGCTTTCGATCCCGCCACCGGTCGGGAGCTTTGGAAATGCGGCGGAATCAACGAACTCGTTTACACCTCGACCATCTATGGCGAAGGACTCGTCGTCGCCATGGGCGGATTTTTCGGTTCAACCGTGGCGGTGAAACCGGGAGGCACTGGCGACGTCACCGGCACGCACGTGGTTTGGCGGGAGGAGCGATCGAAAAAAAATCGCCTTGGCTCAGGCGTCATTTCCGCGGGACATATTTTTGTGCTCAACATGGATGGCATTGCGCAATGCCTGAACTTGAAAACGGGCGAAATGGTCTGGGAAGAACGGCTGAAGGGCGCCGGCGCCAAAGGCGATTCCTGGTCTTCGCTGGTCATGAGCGGCGATCGCATTTATGCCGTCAATCAATCTGGCGACGTGTTCGTGCTCAAGGCCAGCCCGCAATTTGAATTGTTGGCGGTCAACTCGACCGGGGAACCGACCAATTCCACGCTGGCACTCTCGAATGGCGAGATTTTCCTGCGCACGCACAAGGGGCTGTGGTGCATCAGCCAGGCGAAAACGACCGCGAGCCTTCGGTAAATGGACGACGGGGGCCGGTGGGTGTGGCGAAACCGGCGTTGTGTTTTTCAGAGCGGGTTTTCTCGAACCACTACAAGCTCAGATGCCCGAGCGCCAGCAACCCGTAATAGGTGTATTCCACATCGAGTGCGTCGTCGCTCCAGTGTCCGTGAAATCCTCCGGCGTTCGTCCAGAGCGAATCGATAAAATCGAGGCAAGGTTCTTTTACCGCAGCGAGATCCATTTCGAGCCCCGCCAAAGCATGCAGCGCGGTTGCGGTCGAAAGCAGATCGGGCAGCGGCGCCTGCGGCGCGGCCAGAAATCCGCCTTGCGGGTGAGCGCGCGCCATCAGCCAATCGCCCGTTCCCGCCGGGGCCGGTTCATCGAACTGGCGCAGCACCGTCAAAGCCGCCGCGGTGGCATTGGTTGAACCCACTTTCATCGAGCGATCATTCGCCCAGGCGCCGTCCGGAGTTCGCAATTGATAAATGCTTTCGAGCATTCGCTCGGGTTGCGGCATTTCCGCCTTTAAATCCTGATAGGCGCCAAGTGCCAGAAAGGAAGCGTAGGTGGTGGAGGCATTGCTCCGATGAGCCTGGCTGTACCCGCCGTCCGGCGTGCGATACATCTCGACTCGATCCAGTATCTCGTGGCGCGGCACGGAGAAACGCCGCTCGCTCGGCCCGAGCTGTTCCAGGGCGGCACGGCAGCGCGCCAAACAACAAAGGTGCACAAAATCGAGTTCCTCCCAATGTTCCTCTTCTTCCAGAAAATCAAACACGCTTCCGCTATTGAACTCCGCTTGCAATGCCAGAAGCCCATCCAATCCGAAAACCGTGTAATACAAATCGCTCCGCCCTTGACGGTCTTTGAAACCTCCATCCGCATTGTGCTGGGCCAGGAAAAAATGTTTCACCAGGTCCGCGGAATCGCCGAGCAGTTTGGGAGCAAGCCGGGCCACTTGCAGCATTTGCAACCGGATGCTCATGCTTCCAAAGATCGTTTCGCCTGAGGTTTAGTGCAGAAGCGGTTCATGTTCACTCGAAGCCGAAGCATTGAATGACAAAGTCGCGCAGACATGCGATCTCTTCCGCCCCGGCGATGGTGTGATCCTTCTCGAACTCGCGCCATTCGATTTGAATGCCGGCCGCTTTGAGTTGTTGGATCTGTTTTCGAACAGGATCGATTGGAATCAACGCGTCGTGAAGCCCGTGAGTGAGAAGGAACCGTTGCTGGCGCGCCACCGGGGAAAGAGAGTTCAACAAGCCTTCGACGTGATAACAGTAACCGCTCACACCAATGCACCCGGCAAATCGATGCGGATATTTCAAGCCCACCTCGATGGTCATGAGGCAGCCTTGGGAAAATCCAAACAGAACCGTCTCTTCCATGGCGAAACCTGCCTGGCGCTGATCATCGAGCAGCGCGAACAACATTTTGCGGCTCAATTCCACATCGTCACCGGGATCCGCGGATGTGAAGTCGTACCACGAATAGCCGCCGAAATACGGCTTCGGCGCATTCACGAGCAGGTAATTGAGCCAGGGCAAATCGAGCGTCGGCGGCATCCAACGATAACCTTCCATGCTATCGCCCAGCCCATGCAGCACGACCATGAGCTTGCGGGAATCGCCTGCGCCCGTGGCCGCCGGGATCAATTCATGTTCAAGCATGGCCCCATTAAACGGGCCAACGGCGCGTGCACCAGACTTTTCTCGTGATCCCCCTCGGCTATCGGACGCCGAATCCCGTGACATGAAGCGCAATTGCTCGTGCAGGAATGTGTACTGGCAATCGAGTGGCATGCGCGCGGAAAGAATTAGAGCCGACTCACATCAGGCTGCTACGGGAGCTAAAATTCAAAATGGCCGTAGCATCGAGTGTGAGTTCGATCACTGTTTCTGGTGGGACCGTGGTTGACCATCGGCAACGCGGCTTGCGGAAGCAGCATCCTGCCAGATGAAGCAGGCTTGCAGCCTCCCTTGGAATCCTCCTAAATCCGTGGCCAATGCACACGGTCGTCATTGCTCGCAACGCCATGGCCACGCGATTCGAGATCGTGGTTCAGGGAGATGATCCCGTCCGGCTGCGCGCGGCGGCAGAGGAGGCGCTCGAAGAAATTGAACGCCTGGAAAGCAAACTGAGCCTTTTCCAACCGACCAGCGAATTGAGCGCGGTCAACGCGCGCGCCGCTTACGAACCGGTGCGCGTAACACCAGAACTCTTCCGATTGCTCGAACATTCCCGCCGAATGTCTATTGAAACCGGTGGAGCTTTTGATCCGACCATTGCTCCGCTCATGCGCTTATGGGGTTTCACCCAAGGGAGCGGGCTTGTGCCCGATGCCGCGCAATTGGAGGCCACGCGCGCGAAAATCGGAATGGACCGCGTTGAGTTGAATGCCGCCGATTTTACCGTGCATTTTCCAGTCGAAGGCATGCGCCTCGATTTGGGCGCCATTGGGAAAGGGTTCGCGCTCGATCAAGCGGCGGACATTTTGCGCGAGGCCGGCGTGAACCGGGCTTTGCTGCATGGCGGAACCAGCACGGTCTACGCACTGGGCCGCCCCTTCGATGCGGATTTTTGGAAAGTCGCGGTGCCCTATCCACAACTGCCGGCCTCGAATGACGCGGAGCAGGAACTGGCTGTGGCCCGAATGCATTTTGGAGAAGCGACGGACGAATCGATCCTGGCGGTGATTGCGCTGGAAAATGAAAGCCTTTCGGTATCGGCGCCAGCCGGCAAATTCTTTCTGGCCGAAGGCAAATCGTTCGGCCATGTGCTCGATCCCCGAACAGGCCATCCTGTGCAAGGGGCATGGCTTGCTGCGGTCGTTTTGCCATCCGCCACAGAGACGGATGCGCTTTCCACCGCGCTTTTAACTGTCGGTCCGGATGGTTTTGAGGCGTTTGCCGGGCTGCGTCCAGGCATGAAGTCACTGGTGGTGGGGAACCGTGGCGAGGGCGAGCTTTGGAACGTGAAATCGCGTGGGATTGAATTGCAGAAAGCAAAGTGAGTAGCGCCTAGGCCTAGGCCCCGTAGCAGCCTGACGTGAGTCGGCTCTAATATTTTCCACGCGCATGCCAAACAGTTGCCCACGCACCCTCCGACGCGCACAAGCCTCCAGGACCTCTTGAGATCCGCAGAACGCGTAACCGATCGTCAAGCCCGTCGCCACCAGAAATAAATGATCGAACTCACATTCGATGCTACGGCCATTTTGAATTTTAGCTCCCGTAGCAGCCTGATGTGAGTCGGCTCTAATATTTTCCACGCGCATGCCAAACGATTGCCCACGCACCCTCCGACGCGCACAAGCCTCCAGGACCTCTTGAGATCCGCAGAACGCGTAACCGATCGTCAAGCCCGTCGCCACCAGAAACAAATGATCGAACTCACATTCGATGCTACGGCCATTTTGAATTTTAACTCCCGTAGCAGCCTGACGTGAGTCGGCTCTAATATTTTCCACGCGCATGCCAAACAGTTGCCCTCGCACTCGCCGACGCGCACAAGCCTCCGGGACCTCTTGAGATCCGCAGAACGCGTAACCGATCGTCAAGCCCGTCGCCATCAGAAACAAATGATCAAACTCACATTCGATGCTACGGCCATTTTGAATTTTAACTCCCGTAGCAGCCTGATGTGAGTCGGCTCTAATATTTTCCACGCGCATGCCAAACAGTTGCCCACGCACTCCCCGACGCGCACGAGCCTCCAGGACCTCTTGAGATCCGCAGAACGCGCAACCGAGCGTCAAACCCGTCGCCATGAGAAACAAATGATCGAACTCACATTCGATGCTACGGCCATTTTGAATTTTAACTCCCGTAGCAGCCTGACGTGAGTCGGCTCTAATTCTTTCTGCGCGCATGCCTCTCGGTGGCCCGGGCACATTCCTGCGCGGGGGAGGAGTTTTGCTTGCGCGTTGGCGTGGGTCTGGAACACTCGCCCCCGGATTTATGAACATTCAAGTGGCGGTACTGTGCGACGCGGCGACCGATTACAACGGCAAACTGAACATTCTCGGCACCTTTGACACGATCATCACCCAGCAATTGCCGGCCGTGCACCCGCAGTGCTCGATTGCGCTTCGCATCGCCTTCAGCCGCATCGAAGAGGGAGCGCACAAGGTCAAAATGAATTTTGTCGATGAAGACGGCCGCTTTGTCATGCCAAGCATCGATATGCCTGTGGAAGTGAATGTGCCGGGTGACATGAACTTTTTGGTGCGGAATTTCATCATCAATATTCAGCAGCTCAAATTTGAAAACCCCGGCCAATATTCGATCGACATCGCCATCGATGGCCGCCAGGAAACAAGCATCCCCCTTTTGGTGCGTCACCAGAAAAAAGAAAAAGAAGCTTGAACATCGGTTCCCGGCGCAACTCCGATTCGCTTCGCCACGCCAGGCTCATCCGCGCATCGACTCGCGCTCGCCTCACTCAGATCTCTTTGTCGGATCGCCCGGCTGCATGATCGCTCTGATCGCTCTCGATCTCCTCGATCGCGTCCAACCTTGCCCTGGATCGGACGAGTCCTTATAAAGCTCGGCTGTGTCAAATACTGCTTTAACCGACATTCGAAATATCCGGCTCGGCAAGGCGGAGTCGCTGCGCAAGCTGGGATTGAACCCGTATCCTTCGCGTTCGCAGCGCACCCATTATGCCCAGGCCATTCTGGACGACTTTGCAGGGCATGAAGGCAAAGAAGTGACGGTTGCCGGGCGCTTGATGTCGTTTCGCAAGCAAGGCGCGCTGGCTTTTGCTCATGTGCAGGATCAATCGGGTCGCATCCAACTGTTCCTCCGGCGACAGCTCGTGCAGGGCACCGATGCCTCGTTGAAGACGCTCGGTTATGCGGATTTGAATTTGATCGATCTCGGAGATTTGGTCGAAGCCACGGGCAAAGTCGTTCGCACGGAACGCGGGGAAATTTCGGTTTTAGTGGAAAAACTTCGTTTGCTGACCAAAGCCATTCGGCCGCTGCCCGATCAATGGTCCGGTCTGAAGGATCGCGAGCTCGTTTTGCGAAAGCGATATTTGGACGTGATCCTCGACCGCCAGAGCCACGATCGCTTTTCGACGATCAGCCGGATGGTGGCGTCGATTCGTGAGTTCCTGAATGCGCGCGGTTTTCAGGAATTCAACACGCCAGTGATTCAGCCGCAATATGGCGGTGGCACGGCCAAGCCCTTCAAAACACATGTCAACGCGCTCGGCTGCGAAATGTATCTGGCCATCTCGCACGAACTTTATCTCAAGCGGCTTATCGTCGCCGGTTTCGACAAGGTTTATACCATCGGGCGTTATTTCCGAAACGAAGGCATCGATCGCAGTCATCACCCGGAGTTCTCGATGGTCGAGACCATGACCGCATTTGAGAATTACGAATACAACATGAACCTGGTCGAGGAGATGTTCCGGCACGTGGCGGTGGCGGCCTTCGGCAAAACTCAGTTTCATGTGCGTGGGCATGTCATTGATTTCAGCAAGCCCTGGCGGCGTGTGAGCATGGCCGATGCGGTGCTCGAAAAAACCGGTGTCGATTTTCGTGCGATTTCGACTCCGGAAGAGGCCAACGCGCGGCTGGCGGCGATGGGTTGTCAGGAACGGCAGCCGACCGTGGGCGAAGCGCTCGTCAAAGCATTCGAGATTTCCGTCGAACAGGACTTGGTTCAGCCGACGCTGGTGTTTGGGCATCCGGTCGAGATTTCGCCGCTGGCCAAACCGATGGCGGAAGATCCGCGATTTGCCGAGCGGTTCGAGATTTTCATTGCCGGCATGGAATGCGGCGACAACTGGTCGGAGCAAAACGACCCGGTTCATTTGCTGGAAACCTGGCGCAAAGCCTATCGCGCCGAAGAGCGCGACACTGGCAAATTTCATACGCTCGATTTCGATTTTATCGAAGCGCTCGAATACGGCATGCCGCCCACCACCGGCATCGGTCCGGGCGTGGAACGAATGGCCATGATCTTCACCGAACAGGAAAATATCGATGACGTGATTTTCTTTCCGATGATGAAAGCAGCGGTGTCGCCGTTGAACGCATCGATTTATGGGATTGAAGAGCCGACCACAGTCACGCCCGTGGAAGACCTGGCGTTGACCTGGAACGAATTCGAAACGGTGGTGCAACAAGGAGGGTTGAAACCCAACGTGCCGCATCTCACCGTCAAACCTCATGCGCGTCTCTGGCCGCAAGTTGTCGCCGATCGACTTCCTGTGTCGGTCTTTGCCGAGATCGAAGGTTATCTTTCCAACAGCGTGTTGCGGATCACCGGATTTAAACTCGAAACGCCAGCCCTCGATTCCGAAGACGATCTCAAGAAACAGGTGGCAAGCCTTCTGGAAGCAACGCTCGCCACGCGATTGCGACAGCATTTTCCCGATATTGTTATCACTTTGTCGCCGGCCACGATTTTGCGGCAAGCCTGATCTTGCCTTGCCGCGCGGGGACAATTTGATGACCTTGACCGCGGTCATCTTCCGTGTTGTTCCGGTGTGATGTGTTAAGGGCATGCGAAGCATTACGGATCAACCGCTTTCCCGCCGCCGTTTTTTTCAGTGCACCGCCGCTCTCGGGTTCGGTGCCGCCAGTGGCAACACGCCGCGGCCACTCGCTGCCGATGGGACGAGGCCATCGCTTCCTCCCGCTGCGCCAGCCGAATTGCCGCGCTGGCGCGGGTTCAATCTGCTGGAAAAGTTCAACGGCCGAAATGATCCGTTCCTCGAACGGGATTTCGCGTGGATCGCCGAATTCGGATTCAATTTCGTCCGCCTGCCGATGGATTATCGAGGATGGATTGAAAACAAGGACTGGACGCAATTCCGCGAAGCGACGCTCAAAGAGATCGATGCCTCGATTGCTTTCGGGGGCAAGCATGGCGTGCATGTGCAACTGAATTTTCATCGCGCGCCCGGCTACACGGTGGCGCAACCGCCGGAAGAAAAATCGGTCTGGAGCGATGACGAGGCGCTCCGGATTTGCGCGCTCCACTGGGGGCTGTTTGCGAAACGATACCGCGGCGTGCCAAACGCTCAGCTCAGTTTTAATCCTTTCAACGAGCCGGCGCGCGTTGATCCGGCTGTGCACCGGAAAGTGATTGCCCGGATTGCCGAGGCGATTCGCGAACGGGATCCGGCGCGATTAATCGTTTGCGACGGTCGCGATTATGGCCGCACACCGCCGGAGGAATTGATCGGGTTGAACGTGGCCGCGGCCACGCGCGGGTATGAACCATTCAAGCTCACCCACTATCGCGCATCATGGGTCGGCCAGAGCGGTCGTTGGCCGGAACCGAAATATCCATTGAAAGACGGGGCCGTGGACTGGAATAAGGAAACGATG
>JBFMDG010000288.1:0-8850 GCA_040754135.1 Verrucomicrobiota bacterium | reverse complement strand
CCCAATGTCAACGCCCTTTGCGCTGGATACTGCACGTCGCCGCCCGCAGTCGAGTAGCGGCCGAAACTCACGCCATTGGCGGCAGCGCCAAAAGAGAAGCCGTCGCTAAACCCGGTCAGATCTCCTGCCTGATTTGCCGAGAAAATGTAAACTTCCTCGCCATGCGAACTGAGCGTGAAGCTCGGATCCACTCCGGGCGTGGGATTGAAATCCACTTCGGTGAACACTTTGAACTCGCCCGGCCCCAAGCGAGTCGTCGCCGGAATTCGATATTTCTTTGGATTCAATCGGCTGTCGGTCAGATACCAATGACTGATATCCACCGTGCTGGTGGTGGGATTGAACAATTCAATCGCGTCGATTTGCGGCGGATCTGTGTGGGTGAGCACTTCGTTAATCCAGACGATGCCGGTGTTCGCCGAAATATCATCGCGTCCAGGGGAGCCGCCGATGGCCGCGCTGGCTCGCCAATGGACTGGATTGGCGGGATCCGGATTGAGGTTTGGATTGACTGGCACGATCGAAAAACCATTGCCATCGGCAGCTTGTGGCCAGGGCGCTTCGTCGCTGTAACTGACATTGAAAATGGGAGTGCCAATGGCATGGGCGAGTTGAATGCGTTCGCCGCCGTTCGCCAGCCGCCCAGTGTATGTGCCATCGATTCTTACGGTGGGATAACGTTTGGCGAACTCGATTGGATTGCTGGCCAGCACGATGAATTGCCCTGGGGAGGCGCGTGTGCCGAGAGGGAAGGTAAAAGAAAAACCGTTGCTGAAATGCACCCCGCTCAAGTCGAGCACTTCATTGCTGGTGTTCTTCAGTTCAATGAATTCGTACTCGTCCCCATCAATTCCGGCCGCGGGCGCCGGGTTGTACATGATTTCGGTGATGAGCAGATTCGTGAACGTTTGAATGACGGTGAATGTGGCTTGGTTCAAGGCACTCCAAACACCGCCGCTCAACACGCGAGCATTGATTTGAACGCTTTCATTCACGGCCAAAGGCGTGCGGTAAATTTGCGCCGCGCCTGAGACCGCTCCGCCCAAGCGCCGCGGATCAGATCCATCGAGCGTGTAATAAACTGTTCCCGCAGGGGCGCTGATGCTGAGATTGTATCCTTTGTTCACGTTCCCGCCATGTTGGCTGAAAGTGGGCGCGGCCACCGCGGGATACAAGTTGTCCGCGCGCAGTTGATTGAGGAGCACGCCGGTTCGCTGCGGCAAAAAGCCGTTGGTGATGCTGCCGACGGCGCTGAGCCAATGAGACCGAGTCAATGGTGAAGCGGTTTTGGCGTCACCCCAGCGCGCGGATTCGCCGACCACGGCGCGATCGATTTGATCTTTGCGAGCCATGAAGAGGGCGCGTGCTCCCTGAGGCGTGAGCACTCCATTATTGAACAGATGCCGATGCACGTGATCGGCGACTTTCAATCGGAACTCCGCATTGGCCTGAAGTTTCTGCCAGATCCATTGCGGACTGCTGTAAATAACCGAAGAGTCCCCGGCCGGATACGGCCCCGTGCGATCCTCATTCACGTTGAGCAAGGTGTGCTCGGCATCGTGAGCGAAGAATTTGAATCCGCCAGAGGCGCCGGTGCGATCGCGCATCCCATACCAGTTGTTCGGGCGCTGGTTCTGCAGGAAATTCGAGATGGGGGCGTCCAGATTCCCGCCGTACAGAATCACCAGCATGTAATCGATCAAATTTTCCACATCGAGAAGATTTTCGTATGCCGGGTTGGGCGAGCCATCGGCGTTGCGTCCCTGGATTTTATAGTAAGCTTCGTCGGTGCTGACGCCTGCCTTGACGAGATTGTAGAGCCGCGTCCAGGCCGCCATGTCGCCGTCGGTGGCATTGAGCGAATAAGGACCGGCTTCGACCTTGATCACGTCGAAATTCTCTTTTTGCCCTCCGAAATAAGTTTCGCCGTAGGAAGCTTCCGGTCGTTCACAAGTATTGAACAGGCCCCAGTACTGGCCATTGATGTAAAGGTGATAATAATTTCCGCGCTCCCCTTGCTGGCCCATGGCGAGTTGCGCGTCGCGCGAGAACTGGTCGCGAATGAAGACGCCGCGGCTATCTCCCTGAAAGCTCCACGAGTAATTCTGAAAGGTGCGCAAATCAAAGGCATCGAACGTGTCGGTTCCTGCATCCCCGAACAGCGGATAACGCAATTTTGGCGCGCCATATTCCTGGCGGAAGAACAAGCGGAAGGCGTGTTTTGGATTGCCGGTGCTGCGACTGAAGCCGCCGCGAATGCGAATCCCGGCATCGATTTGAAATCCGTCCACGCCATCAGGGTGAATCAATTCGACTGAAGCGGAGCGTTCCGCGGAGCGGCCCTCCTGTCCTGGATTGGCGTAAATGCCGGTTTGGGAGTTGAACAGGTCATCCAGGTTCATCACGATTGAAAAAGTGGGGATCGACTTCAGGTCACTTTTGATCGTGCCGCTGTAGAGCGGATTATTGACCACGTCCGGATCCATGCCGTAGTCAACCACATTGGCTCCCCAGGAACTCGGCCAGCCCGGCGGCGCCTGGCCGGTGGGGGACTGGCGAATCACATCTTCAAGAAACAGGTAAGTCTGCGTGTCCACATTCGACGGTTCGAAACCCTCCCTGAAAGCGGCGGCGCGTAGCACGGTCGTGCCGCTAATGCGAATCGGGCCAGAATAAACAAATCCCGTCGTGGCTGTGGGCAGCAAACCGTTCGTGGTATAACGAATCACCGCATTGGTTGTCGCCGTGGTAATCGTCAGATCAAAAGGCGCGTCATAGAAGCCGCGGTCATGACTGAATTTTGTGTCCTCGACAAACGCAAAAAAACCGCTGCCATTGAAAGCGCCGGGAGTGGCGGTCGAGAAATAATGGAGCGAGGCCGGCTGAACTTTTTTCTCGACCAACTCAGGCAGGATCAGGAAATCCGTGTCGTTATTGCTTTGGTTCAGTCCATGAATCGCGAGCACATTCGAACCGGTCAAAATCGCGCCCAACTTGTCTGAGATGTTGATCTCCTCGAACACCATCGCTTCGGTATTGGGATGCGAAGCCGTCGCGGTGGCATTCCATGAAGGCGCAGTCGGAGCGTTGCGGCGCGCCACTTCCTGGCCATTCAAGTAAGCGACAAAGCCGTCGTCATACTTGACGCGCAACAGCAGTGATTCGAGTGAACCGGCATTTGCCACCACAAACGGAATGCGCAGGTAGGCCGAGGCATTGCGCCCTTTCATTTGCGACTGCAAATCCGTGGCGATGAGGGGGCGATAACTCGAAGCGCTGTTGCCGGAAATGACCGGCGCCTGCACGGCCAATCCGCCATTGGCTGTGTCACCGACCAAACGAAAATTGGTAGAGTTCCATCCGGGGACATTTCCCCGCGCTGCAAAAAGTTCCACGCAGGAGCCCCCGCCGCGCTCATAAAAGACGAGGCGCAGGTTGTATTCGCCAGCGGCGGGAAAATTGAAGACATCAAGTGTATCGGCCGGACCGCGGGGATTCGGGTAAGACATGGTAAAACTGCCGATCGTCAGGCTGAAACCGTCATCGCTGTTCACACCGAAAGTCCATTCTCCCGCCGTCGGAATGGTGATGGTGGCTGTCGCTTCGATGACGAAATCGTCAATGTCCGCGCCCACAACCGCACCTGGAAAAGGAGCATTATCGCCGTAATGTCCATCGCCACCGCTGCCATAATAATTGATGACATTGCTGTTTTCGCCCGCAACGCTGGATTGGCGCGCGGGATTGGTGATGACACTTTCGGCGTCGGTTAGGCTTGAGACGGTGATATTGGCTTTGAAATTTCGAACAGCGAAACCGGGAACGGCGGTTTCGTAACCGATACCGGTTTTTCCGACGAGCCAGGTAGAATCGCTAAAGCCGGGAGCGGTCCAGGAAACGCCCAGCGCTCCGCTCGACGGCACGAGGATGCGCGCGGAAGCGCCGGCGGTCACGAGCACGTTTGTCTGCACATTTTGCCCGATGCCATACGAGATGTCCTCGAACTGTTCGGGGTAACCGGGCGAAAACTGAGAAGCAATGGTCACCCCATCCGGCTTGACCAATGCGAGGTACTCGCCTTCCGCCCGCAAAGTAAAGCTGGTGTGCAATTCGGCGCCTGCGATCGCGCGGTTTTTTCCCGAAGCAAATACGATCAGAAAATTCTTCGATGGCACCGTGACCGCGGGGAAGCGCCATTTGTTGAGCTGATTATCGCTATCGGTCAGGTACCACCCGTCGAGATTAATCGCGGTCGTGGAGGGATTATAGATTTCGATCCAATCGGGGAAATCGCCGTCCTCATCAGCGAGCGCAGCGCGGTTGCTGGCCATGAACTCGGTGATTTGCGGATCGGATTGGGCGAAAACACTCCCGGAGATCAGGAACAGAAGAACAATGGGCTTGAGCCAAAGACAACATTTCAATTTCATGCTTCGAGACAGGTCATTCGGGCGAAAATTCTAGCAGAGCTCGCGCCAGATGAATCCATCCAACGACAAAACTCAAGCGCCATGGCGTGCCAAACCGCGGCTTGATGTTCTGCGGATGGAATTCTCCTTCTGAAAGTCCGCTACTTCACCGCTCTTAAATACACCAAGGCAGCCATTCCGCCAAGCCTTGGATCATTGGAACTTTGGATCATTGAACATCGAACGCCACTAAATCACGGAATTCATTTCGAGAATGCTCACTTTGTTTGTATGCGATGTCCGACGCGATCCCGGTGAATCAGCACTCCGTTGTTTGGTCACTCGATGTGAATGCTCGAAAGTGCTTCAGCATTGAGACTCAGCCCCCGTGATGCGCGAGCTGTGCGCCAGAAGAGTGGCGGTTTAAGTCGAGTTGCCCTGAACTGGCGAAGTTGGGCGCGAGGGGTGAGGAGGCAATACCTGCTGCAAAATGCGCGCGACATCCAGCGGTTGAAACGGCTTCTGCAGAAAGCCCGACAAACCTTTGGCCCGAAAGCGTGCGACGGCTTCGCGTTCGTCATATCCGCTCGTGAGCAGCACGCGAGCTTCCGGTTGCAGCTTGCGGATCTCGCGGAAAGTTTCCTCGCCGTTCATGCGCGGCATGGTGAGATCAAGAATCGTGAGGGTGATCGCGCTGGCGTTTTTCGTAAACAAAGCGAGTCCTTCACGGCCGTCCGCCGCCAGGAGCACTTTGAAACCGAAGGCTTCGAGCACTTGAGCCAGAAATGAACGCACACTCTCTTCGTCGTCCACCACCAAAATCGTTCCTTCACCACGGTATGCAGTGTTAAAAGCCGCGTCTTCCATCGGCCGTTCCGGCAGCGCATGCAATCCAGGAAACAACAAGCGAAACGTGGTGCCCTGCCCGACGGTGCTGTCGAGTTTCAATGCCCCATTGTGCCCCCGCACAATGCCAAGCACTGCCGCCAGACCAAGACCGCGCCCGGTAAATTTCGTGGAGAAAAACGGATCGAAAATCTTGCTTTGCGTTTCCGCATCCATGCCGCATCCGGTATCGGCGACCTCGACGAAAACGTAATCTCCTTCGGGCAATTCCGGAGCCAAATAAGTTTGCGCAAGGTACTCGCGGTTCGCGCGGAGCATGCCCGTGCTGACTCGAATTGTGCCACTGGCCTCACCGATGGCCTCGGACGCATTCACCACCAGGTTCATGATGGCCTGCCGCACCTGCATCGGATCGGCCTCGATCGCGAGCAGGTTTTTTCCATATTGGAACCGCAACAGAATTTTGCGATCGACGGAAATTTGCAGCAGATGAGTCATCTCGCGCACGAGGGTGTTGATATCGAGATGCTGCACCATGAAGCGGCCGCGACCGGAGTAGGCGAGCATTTGTTTGCAAAGTTCCGCGGCGCGGAGCGAAGTCTTTTCGATATTTTGAAAGTACTCGCGAAAGGGCGAACTGGCGCCCATTTGCATGGAAGCGAGGCTGGAATTGCCGAGAATGACGGTGAGCATGTTGTTGAACTCATGCGCGATGCCGCCGGCGAGCACGCCCAGACTCTCGAGTTTTTGCGAGTCGAGCAGTTTGCGTTCGAGCTCGAGGCGCTTTTGTTCATCGAGCTTGCGCTGAGTGATATCGCGGTCGGCCCCGCGAAATCCGATCAGTTCACCGCGCTGATTGAGCAAGGGTGTGGAATTGCTTTCGAGATGGCGGAAGGAACCGTTCTTGTGTTGCCATCGCAAAACCAAACCCATCCAGCCGCGCTGGGTTTGTTTCAATTCCGGAAAGGTCCTTTCCATGTCGAGGCGATCTTCCGGATGAAGCAGTTGAAGGCAATTGCGCCCAATCAATTCGCCTGGCGCGTAGCCGAGAATTTCTTCGACCGCGGGGTTGGTATAGGTCAAGCGCCACTCGAGGTCGATGGCCCAGAGCCATTCGTGAGTTGTTTCCACGATCGAGCGGTATTTCTCCTCGTTTTCGCGCATGGCTTCCTCGGCCTGTTTCCGATCGGTAATATCCTGGAGCATGCCGATCGATTCGGCGGGACGCCCCTCGTCATCGAGCACGTGAACGGCAACATCCGCAATCCAGCGCAACTGGCCATCGCGCCGCACGACCAGGCAATCGGCTTTCCAATTGGCAAAGTCGCCTCGTTCCGCGCGATTTTTTGCTTCGGCGTAAGTGAGGCCGGCGGCCGCGCCATGCAGCTCGCATTTTTGGAGAATGGAATCCCAAACGAGCGGGGACATTTCAGTTGCGGAATAACCGGTCAATTCCTCGATGCCGGTACCCATGTAAACGTAATGGTTGGGCTGAAATATCTGGTGATACGGCACGGCATTGCCGGCAGCAATCGCGCGGCGATAAATCGATTCCAGATCTCGCAACGCGCGATCGGATTGTTGTCGTTCGGATACGACTGCGCCCAGGAGCAAGCCCGTTAAAGTCGTCCCCAGCAAAAACAAACGAAGCTCATCCAGGCTGATGATTTCGACCTGATAAGTGCGCACTGCCAGTTGCGCGCCCAGGTTAATGAGAAGCAAGCCGGCCGTCGCGCCGGCCAGTCCATGCCTCACCACAATCCAGATCAAGGGGAAGAAGCAGAAATAAATCAGGTAAAATTCCTGAGCAATTCTCGAAGCGAACGCCAGCCAGACAATCGCTGAAAGCCCCAAACCCTGACAGACAATTTCCGTTAGCCTTTTGCGCCCGGGTGATTTTACGGGCGCCATGAGTGGCCGGCCAAAGCGGAGCCATTCTCCCATGCGCAAAAACAGTCGGCGACCCCAAAGCCTCCCGTGAATGAGCAGAAACGGAGTCATCACTAGATAGCCGAGCGCATCCCCCAGCCACCAATCGAGCACGCCTTTGCGATAGTCGGCCCAGGAAGCAAGGCCGGCCTGGATCATTTCCATCCCGGCCAAAATCGCCACGGCTAATGGGGTGATCAAGGCCACCGCAAAGAACCACCCGACGTCGCGCAGCGTTTGCATCCGGCCTTCGGGGCCGAGCAGACGACGCAGGAAGATGGCAGCGATGGAATAAGCGAGCAGGACCGTGATGCCGACGCCCCACAAATTCGCTGGTTGTTCGAGGTGCGGAAGCATCCACGTGGTCGAGAGAACCTGGCTCAGGAAAACCACGGGCAAATAGCGCAACCCAAAAACGGTGAGAAGGGCCAGGGCCATTCCGGCGGGCGGATAAAACAGACTGATTCCGGTGGCGACTTCGAAAACTCCGCGGAGATTTTCGAGCAGGCAATAAAGAATCAAATATCCGCCGCCGATGACGATTGGCCGAAGCGAGGGAGACCAACTCATGGTCTGCTCACGATGCGGAGGAGCGTTGTTCATCGGATTCGAGAGGGCGGAGTGCATTGACAATGCGTTCTCAACACAGAATGGGTCCGGAGGAATTGCCTTGGCCGGCGCGGTTCAGGCGGTCCGCGTCTAATCCGATCCGCTCTTTATCAACGCTGCGGTTCATGCCCTTAGATCCCGGGTCCAGTTGATACCTGCGGGTCACAGACTTAAAGATTTGAGGTTCACATTGCAAGCCGATTTCTATTTATCGGATCAATCGAACTCTTCCCTGGCGCCAAAAACGAAACGATCCGCTCGTCTCCTTTTCTCGACGGCTTGCCAAAACAGGAAGCTTTGGAACAGCCGCATGGCCCCGCAGGCAATTGACCTGGATTTGCTTTTGCCGCACTCTTGCCGCATGGCGAATACGTTTGGTCACCTGTTCCGCATCACCACCTGGGGCGAATCTCATGGCGGCGGCGTGGGCGTGGTCGTCGATGGATGTCCGCCGCGATTGGAATTGAGCGAGGTGGATATCCAGCCGGATCTGGACCGGCGCCGTCCCGGTCAATCGAGCATTGTCACTCCGCGCCGCGAAACCGATACCGTGCAGATCCTTTCCGGCACATTCGAAGGCAAAACTCTGGGCACACCGATTTCCATGTGGGTGAAGAACGAGGATACACGGCCGGAAGCGTATTCCGAAATGGCCACGAAGTTCCGGCCCTCTCATGCCGATTACACCTATTTCGCCAAATACGGGATTCGAAATTGGCAAGGCGGCGGCCGGACCAGCGCCCGTGAAACCATCGGACGCGTCGCGGCCGGCGCCATCGCCAAAAAGATTTTGCGGCAGAAATTTGGCGTCGAAGTGCTGGCTTTCGTCAAACAGGTCCAGCGCATTCAGGCCGATGTGAATTTCGAAAAAGTGACGGCCGCCCAGATCGAAAGCAACATCGTTCGATGTCCGGATCCTCAGGCTGCGGAAAAAATGATTCGATTGATCCAGAAATTCCGCAAAGCCGGTGACAGCGTCGGGGGCATTATTGTCGGTTTGGCCCGAGGTGTTCCTCCAGGTTGGGGCGAACCGGTGTTTGATCGATTGGAAGCCGAT
>JBFMDG010000287.1:0-8855 GCA_040754135.1 Verrucomicrobiota bacterium | reverse complement strand
TCCAGGCTTCGAATGAAATAATCGACGAGCGCGCGATTGGCCAGGGCCTGCCCGCGAGCCAGCGCCGCCAGCACCGTGCCCGGAGCCACCCATTGGGGTTCGCTCAAATGCGGAGCGAGCGCTTCCCACTGCGCGCTGGTCAAGGTTGCTCGCTGCAACACGTGCGCGACACGCAATCGATTCATCGGATCACTGGAATTTTGCAGATTGGCCTTGAGCAATTGCAAATCAGATTCGCGCAACGCCGGAACACGGGCGAGCCGCGCGCCCAAGGCTTCGAGTCGCAAATCCATGCCGGCGCCCGAGTCGTCGCTGATCTCTCGCAATGCGGTGTCGAAACGGTTGGATTCGTATTTCGCCGCGGCGCGAATGGCCTGAAGCCGCGACGCGCTCGCCCCTTTTTTGAGCCAGTGTTCCAAGGCATCGGCGAGCGGACCGTTTATGGAACGCGGGTTCATGGACGCGACGATTTCAAGCAGAGGCGCGCTGCGTGCCGCAGCAAGCGTCGGTTGTGCGAGAATTTGAGCGATCAGCTCTTGCACACCCGAATCCGATTGGAAACTCAGAATCAATTCGCGCAGTGCCATCGGATCACGGAGTGGCTCGTCAGAATTATTCCATTGGCTCGCGAGATAGCTCCGGGCCGCGCCTGCCCAGTCGGAATGTTTCTGCAATCGCGCAAGCACAGCCGCCTTAAGATCGGCATCGGCGGCATTCAATCGATCCACCACGTGTTCCAGCCTGAGCGCGCGATGCGGCGGCAGATCGAGAAGCACGAGAGCGGCTCGTTGCACGCGCGCGCTTGGATGGTCGAGCGCTTGCAGCAAAGCCGGCTTGTCCGCCAGCCAAAAGGCCGCGTGCGCCAGAGCGTGCTCAAGAATGCGATCGCCGGCTTCCACGCCCGACGCGAGTGCGGACCAGATGACTGGCAGCGATTCGGGGCGCCCGGCACGCGCCAGCGATTCGGCAGCGGCGAGCTTGAGGCGAGGCTCGCCTATTCTTAGCAACCGTTCGAGTTCCGGCGCGGAATTCCGATCCTGCACTCGTCCTACGATCCGCGCCGCGGTTTGCACGATGTCCATGTCGTCATCGCGCAGCGCGGCGCGCAGGAACTCGAGCGATGGATTCGAGTCGCTGTTTGCGAGGGTCCAGAGCAGTTGCTGGCGCGCGGTTGGAAGTTTCGAAGCGGCGAACCATGTCCTCATTTCTGACGTCGGTTGCAAGCCGCGTTTCACAATGGTTTCTTTCGCTTTGGCGCGAACGGCTGGACGGGAATCCTGCAATCGTTCGAACAGTTCGGCGGGGCGCAATTCGTTCCAGTCGATCGTGGCGCCCCACGGGTCGGCAACGCGGGTCGCGCCGGCGAAGCGCACGCGGTAAATGCCGCCGGGCGCGTGCGACGCGCGGATTTTTCCGGTCGGACAATGCTGCACATACCAGCCGCCGGTATCGACAATGAGCAAACTGCCATCGCCATCCTCGAGCACATCGGCCGGGTGAAAATCGGGATCGTCACTGGCCACGAATTCGTGCGTTGCAACGCGAAACGATGCGCCGTCGCGTTCGAGTTTGTGCCGTTGAACTTTGCGCGAATTGTGTTGGGCGGAAAAAAGGTTGCCATGCATTTCAGGAGGAAAACTGGCGCCTTCATAAAGTACCAATCCACTCAAAGCCACCGCCGGAAAAAGCGCCAATGACGGAAGCGTCACACCTGTCATCGGCATTGGCGTGCCTTTGTCTTCGAGTTTCAGCGGGTAAAGTCCGCCCTCCTGCAAATGAATGAGCGCGTCGCGCACCCCTCCGCTCGGCCATTGAAACCAGTTGTCTGTCCCAAGGATGTCGCCCGCAGGTGTGAAGACCACCTCGATCAAGTTGACGAACCCGCGACTGACTACTTCCGGTTGCGAACCATCGGGGCGACAACGAATCAGCGCGCCGCTTTCCCCTTCCAAAAATGAGCCGTCGCCGCGGGCGAGGCGGTATCCATCCGGTTCACCCATGGTCATGTAAAGCCAGCCGTCAGGGCCGAAGACAAGGCCATGCAAGCTGCCGTTGTCTTTGTGACCGAAACCGGTGAGCACCACCTGGCGTTCATCGGCCTGCCCATCGCCGTTTGAATCCGAGAAGCAAACCAGATCCGGTGGATCGGCGACGTAGAGTTTGTCCTCGCGCCAGGCGATCCCCATCGGGAAGACGAGGCGATCGGCAAACACGCGCGACGATTCGAAACGCCCATCGCCATCGCGGTCTTCCAGCAAACGCACGCGACATTTGCGCGTTTGCGCGGAGAGTTCGGCGTAGAGATCGAGCCCGGAGGATTCGGCCACGAACAGGCGCCCCCGATCGTCGAAAGTGGCGAACATCGGAAACCGAACGCCGGGTTCACTCGCGACTTTTTCGATCAGAAAACCATCCGGAGCTGTGGGCATGACCGCGGCAAAGAGTTGAACCGGCAAGAAGATGGCGGCAATGAAGCACCGCGGCAGGCGAAACAACTGACGATTTTCAAGCAGGTTCACGCTTCAAGAAAACCTCAGCCACGCTCCGCTGAAAAGCATTTAGCATGGGCCCTTGCTCGTTCCATATCCACTCGCGTGCAGTGAACGGACGAGGCTAAAACCCTGCCGATTGCATTGCGCTGAGCAGCGGGCTGACGACCAGATCCGGAAGACAACCGAGCACGAGCACGATTAACGCGAGCAACGCCAGCGCACTCACGGTGGCCAACGACGGTTTGGCCGCCGTGGACGGCGTATCCCCGGCGGGAGTCGCGACGAATATTTGTTTCAAAACCTGAAGATAGTAATAAAGCGACACGGCGCTCATGGCGATGGCGGCAATGACCAGCCAGAGCAAACCCAGATCGCGCGCGGCGGCGGCCGTGGCGGTGAATAAATAAAATTTCCCAAAGAACCCGGCTAAAGGCGGAATGCCCGCCAAAGAGAGCATGAATATCATCATACAAATGGAGACGATCGGCGCCGACCGGCTCAAGCCGGCGAAGTCGTTCAGGTTCGATTCCCCCGCCCTGGCCTCGACCACGCTGACGACGCCCAGCGCGCCGATAACCGTGAAGGCGTAAGTCACCACGTAATAAAGCAAGGAGGCCAGTCCCTGGTTTGTGTCGCAGAGCACGCCCAGCAGAGCGTAACCGCCATGGGCGACCGCGGAATAGGCAATGAGGCGTTTGACGTTGCTTTGCGCGATGGCGGCGAGATTACCGAGAATCATCGAGAACAAGGCGATTGTCGCCAGCACGGGAACCCAGCCGGACACGAACTGCCGCCAAACGCCACTGCCTTCTGCTCCCGCAAAACCGAGCATCATCACCTTGGCCAGAACAAAAAAGCTCGCCACTTTGGATCCCGACGCGATGAATGCGGCCGACGGAGTGGGCGCTCCTTGGTAGGCATCGGGTGCCCAGAGATGAAATGGCACAGCGGCAATCTTGAAACCGAATCCGATCACCGTCATGACAATGGCCACCAGCAAGAGCGGATCGATGCCTTTGCCTTTCAGGTTGGCGGCGATTTCGCGCAGATTGGTTGCGCCGCTTAAACCGTAGATCAAACTCAGGCCAAAGAGGGTGAAGGCCGCCGCCATTCCGCCGAACAGGAAATACTTCAGAGCGGCTTCCGATGATCCGAGCTTTTCTTTCTGAAACGCGGTCAGGATGTACAACGAAAGACTGGTCAATTCGAGAGCGACAAAAATCATGAGCAAATCTTCCGCGCTCACCAGAAACATCATGCCAAGCGTGGCGAACAAAATGAGCGCCACAAATTCGCCGACATGCGAAGTGAACCGGCTGGAAAGCGAAATCAGCAGCGTGAAGCAGGTCAAAACCAGCAACGCCGCTTTGGCCAGTTGCGTCAGCGGATCCACCACGAGCATGCCATGGAGGGCGTTGCCGTGAGCGTGAGAATTGAACATGAAAAAAATCGCCCCGGCACAACCGAAACAAGCCAGCGCGGTGGTGATGATCTGCCGGTTTTCCATCGGGTCATCGCGCATGAACAGTAAATCCACCGCCAGGACCAGCAACGCCACCAGCACGATCACCGTTTCCGGCATGGCCAGCGTCAGGAGTTCCAGGTAATTGACGCCGCCCATCACAATCCTCCTTTCCGCAGGTTATCGAACAAAACCGCAACCGCCGGCACGATGCGATTGAGCAGCAAGGCCGGAAACAATCCGATGACAAGCGTGGTCATGATGAGAATCACCGCGCCCAATCGTTCGGGCACCGTGATCGCTTCCAAAGCGGCGTGGGAATTTCCCTGGCCCGATCTGGGCAAAGAGGGCGCGACCAGTTCTGCTTCGCCAAAAAAGGCCTTTTGCAAAGCACGCAATGTGTAAGCCACCCCCACGAGAATGCCCAGGCCGGCGGTGACCGCAATGGTCGGGAAAGCGTCCCACGCGCCAATCAAGACCTGAAGCTCCGCGACAAACCCGCTGAAACCAGGAAGCCCCATCGATGCCACACTCGCGAGAATGAACGTCACCGCGGCAAAGGGCAGCGCGCGGCTCAAGGTCAATCCTTCGAGCACCGTTAATTCGCGCGTATGCGTGCGGTCGTAAACCATGCGGCCGACCACGGCGAACAAAAGGCCGGCGATTACCCCGTGGGAAAACATTTGCAGGACCGCGCCGCTCAATCCGATCTCGTTCAATGTCACCAACCCGAGGAGTACGAATCCCATGTGGCTTACGCTGGAATAGCCGATCACAAATTTGAAATCTTTTTGCGTGAGCGCCACCATCGCGCCGTAAACGATGCCGGTCACAGCCAGCACGGCCATGGGCATTTGCCATTCACGCAACCCGAGCGGGAACAAGGTCATCGCCACCCGCAACGCGCCATAAGCGCCCAGCTTCATCACCACTCCCGCGAGCAGCATGGAAGCGGCTGTAGGCGCAGCGACGTGCCCCGTCGGCGCCCAGGTGTGAAATGGCCAAAGACCGGCCAGAATGGCAAATCCGATGAACACAACCGGAAAAGCCCAATTCTGGAATTCCGCCGGATACTGAAATCGCGCCAGCTCGAACAGGTCCATCGTCTTCGCTCCCGAAATCACGTAGGCGGCGATGATGCCGATGAGGACCATGGCGCTGCCGATGAAGGAATAGAGCGCCAGTTTCATGGCGCCATATTCGCGGTTGGTCGAGCCCCAGATCGCGATCAAAAAATATTTCGGGATGATGGCCAGTTCATAAAAAACAAAGAGCAGAAACAAATCGAAACTGAGGAACACACCATAGACACCTCCGATCAGCGCCAGATAAAAAGCGAAGAACTCTTTGGCGCGATGTTCGATGTTCCAGGAAAACAAAATCCCCGCCACCGCCGCCAGACCCGTTAACAGCACCAAAACCTGGCTGATGCCATCGGCGCCCAGATAGAATTCGATGCCCAGCGAACGGATCCAAGGCAAGCGCACCACCGTTTGAAATTCCGGTCCCATGGACATGACGGAACCGAAGCCGGCGATGAGGCCAGCGATGGCGGAGAGCAACGCCACGATGCGTGCGGCCCGCGCATTGCCACGCGGGAGGAAGGTCAGCACCACAGCGCCGAGGAACGAAATATAAATGGGCCAGGACAAACTCATTCGGGTGCGGAGCGCAGGTTGCGGAATGTCGAGCGACGAACTGGCTTTCGGAAATCCGGATGCGCTGCGCATGAGATTTCCGCCACAACAATGAAGGGCGGCGGTGCTGCGCCGCGCACGCGTGGTTCGATCAAATGGGGAGGCATGGCGTTACAATTTGATGTGATCGATCATCCGCATGACCGTGGGGTTGATTGTTTCAATCAGGATTTGCGGATAAATCCCAATGGCAAACATCAGGATCACCGCCGGCAGAATGGTGACCTTCTCCGCCAGCGTGAGGTCGGGCATTCGTTGCCATTGCGGATTGAGCGGACCATTGAAAACGCGCTGCAGAATCGTCAGGAGGAAAATGGCTGTGACGAGCAAGCCAATCGTGGCCAGGGCAGTGGCCCACGCGGATAAGGAGAAAGCGCCTTTGAAAATGAGGAATTCGCCCACGAAACCGTTGAGCCCGGGCAGGCCGAGTGAGGCAAAAAGGGAGATGCCCATCAGGCCGCAAAAAACAGGCGCCACTTTGCGCAAACCGCCAAACTGATCCACGCCGCGCAAACCACCGCTGCGTTGTTCGAGGAAACCGAGAAAGCAAAAGAGCGCGGCGGCGGTGACGCCGTGGTTGAACATTTGCAGCAACACGCCATTCAATGCGGCTGCTTGTTCCACCGCGAGCCGGGCAGCGTCGCCGCTCAAAGTTCCCATGAGCACGAATGTCCCGAGCAGGCAATAGCCGAGGTGATTGATGGAAGAGTAAGCCAGCATGCGCTTGAGATCCTTTTGCGCGAATGCGGCGCAGGCGGAAAACACAATGGTCGCCACCGCCAGCCAAAGGAGCGGTGTTTGAATGGCCCGCATTTGTTCGGGAAAGATCGGCAACAGAATTCGGAGGAATCCGTACACGCCCATTTTGGACATAGCGCCGGTCAGCAGCATGGTCGTGCCGGTCGGGGCTTCGGCATAGGTTGCGGGCAGCCAGGTATGGAAGGGCATCAGCGGCACTTTGACGGCGAAGCCGAGAAATCCGCCGAGGAAAATCACCAGCATCAATTGTTCGGTGGAAAGCGAGTACCAACCGAGTTTGACCAGCAGGATGGCGGGCAAACGATTCTGCCGGCCCAGTTCGGCCAGTTCGAGAAAATCGAATTTGCCCGTGCCAACAAAGAGCGCAAGAAAAGAGAGGAGAAGCGCGACGCTTCCCACCATGGTGTAAACAAAAAACTGCATCGAAGCCGCACTGCGATTCGGGCCGCCCCACAAGCGAACGAGAAAGAACGCCGGGATAAGGCTCAGTTCCCAAAACAGAAACCAATGGAAAAAGTTCAGCGCGGTGAATGTGCCCAACAAACCCGACTCGAGCAGCAGCATCAGCCCGAAATAAATTTGCGGCTTATCCAGAATTTGCCACGACGACAGCATCGCCATCGGGACGAGCAACGCGGTGAGCAAAACCAGGAGCAGACTCAAACCATCGACACCGACGAAATAATCGACTGCGAGGCTGGCGATCCAAGGATGCTTTTCGACCCATTGCAGATCGGTGTTGGTGGCATCGAATTGCGTCCAGACAAACGCGGCAATGGCCAGTGTCGCGAGCGCGAAGGCAAGCGCGATTCCGCGCACGAGGCGCGGCCGCTCGGCCGGCAATCCCATGACCAGCAAACCACCGAGCAACGGCGCGAAGGTCAGAAAGGTGAGAAGTGGCAGGTCGTTCATGAGCGGGTGAACCCCCAGGTGAGCAGCAAAATGAGCAGCGTGAGCGAAATGCCAATGATGCGCAGATAATGATGCACCTGGCCGGTTTGAAGTTGCGAGAGGCCTTGGCCACCGCCGCGAAGAAATCCGCAGCCGCGATCAAAACCCCAATTGACTACGAACTCATCCAGGAGGCGGCTGATCCAGGAAACGATCAGGACGAGGCCGGCAATTAAATGAACGGCCCCATTCCAGATCAAGCGATCCAAAATGTCTGACAACCACGCGCTGCCATGTTGAAAACGGACAACCGTCGCATCGTAAAGTTCATCGACATAAAACTTGTTTTGCAGAACGCGAAATAACGCCGGCTGTTTTTGTTCGAGAACATCAGGAGCTTCCGGGCTGGGGATGGGTTTGCGTCCATAAAGGAAATACCCGAGGCCAAGACCGCTGAATACGATGACAGCCGAAAGCAGCAAAAGGGGCAATGCAGACATGAGTTTAGAAATGTCAAAGTGCGCTTCGTGTCCGGTTAGAAATCCGTGAAACCACGGCCAGGCAGGTGTGCCGACAATTCCGAGGGCCATGGCAAAAACCGCCAGGATCACGAGCGGATAAGTCATGACCGGCGGGCTTTCATGCACAGCTACGGGCGATTCCAAAGAGGAAGCAACGGTGCCGTGGGCGTGACCGTGGCCCGGTTCCGCCGAGGCTTTCGCCACGGGCAAACGCGACTCGCCAAAAAAGACGTAGCAAACCTGGCGCGTCATGTAGAATGCGGTCAGCAACGCTCCAAAGATTCCAAGCAGGAATGGAATCTTGCTCACAGGCCAAATCCAGGCGGCGTGCAGAATTTCGTCCTTGCTCCAGAATCCGGAGAAGAAAATCGGAAACCCGGCCAGGGCCAGCATCCCGATGGCATATGTGGCAAAGGTGATCGGCATGAATTTTTTCAGCCCGCCCATCCGGCGGATGTCCTGTTCTTCATGACACCCATGAATGACCGAGCCGGCCCCGAGAAAGAGCAAGGCCTTGAAAAACGCGTGCGTAATCAAATGAAACATTCCCACGGCGATGCCGCCCACACCCAATCCCATCATCATGTAGCCGAGCTGCGAAACGGTTGAATAGGCCAGAATGCGTTTGATGTCGTTTTGCGCCGTGGCAATGAGGGCGGCGAACACGGCCGTGATTGCGCCAACCCAGGTGACGACTTGAAGGGCGGTGGTAACGTGCGCCGGGTCTGCTCCTCCCGCAGCCATCAATGGATAAACGCGCGCCACCAGAAACACGCCCGCCGCGACCATGGTGGCGGCGTGAATCAGCGCGCTCACCGGCGTCGGCCCTTCCATGGCATCGGGCAACCAGACATGCAGCGGGACCTGGCCCGATTTGCCGACGGCGCCGCAGAAAATCAAAAGCGCGATCGCCGTGCTGACGGCCATGCCTGCAAAGGTTGTTTTGGCGACAAGCGCGGTCAGCGCCGATTGTTCGAGGCAACCCGCGCCATTGTCGTAAAACAACAGCGTTCCGGTTTCGGAATACAACCAA
>JBFMDG010000286.1:0-8886 GCA_040754135.1 Verrucomicrobiota bacterium | reverse complement strand
GGAATGGCTTCTTTTGGGCCCCATTGCAAAACGGAGTGCAAGGACCTGAAGAGATACTGTCACCCGAAATTATTCCCACACATATCTCAAGCCTCCTCATACGAGGAAACGAGCTGATTGCCGGCGGCTCATTTACGTGGGCGGGCAGTGCAGCAACCACGAACATTGCACGCTGGAATGGCGCGGCATGGTCGTCTGTGGGAAACGGGCTCGAAATCACGGTGACCTCCCTGGCAGGCGACGAGCACCGGTTATTTGCCGGTGGAACGGCGGGGCCGTACCAAACCTTCTTCGATACCGCTTTTGGGGGGCGGGCAGGTTTGTACGAGCTGAATTCCGGAACGTGGAACCCGGTGGGAGGCGAGCTGGTCGGCATTGATCATATAGACCGGCTGCGGGTGAATGCGCTTTTGTGGTCAAATGAACTCTTGTACACCGCCGGGAATTTCATTCGAGCCGGGGATTTGACAGCTCAAGGCTTTTCACTCTGGGACGGGCAGCGTTGGAGTTCGCTCGGCGACGAAAACTTTCAGGGCCTTTTCAACAAACCATACAAGCTCGTCGCCATTGGAACAAATGTGTTTGCTGCGGGCTATCAGATTCGCGCGGGCTCCACAAACGTCGCCGGAATTGGCCGATGGGATGGCAGCCGCTGGCACAGGATCGGGTTTCCCCGGAACGGTGCGGTTTGGGACATGGCAGAACAAAAAGGAGATTTGATCGTCGTGGGAAGATTTACAGAAATCGGAGGGATTGCCGCCAATCATGTGGCCAAATGGAATGGGTCCCAATGGCTGCCAATCGGTGAAGGCATCGATGGAGAGCCGGTGGCAGTGACCGCTACGGATGATTTCCTTTACGCAGCGGGTCCCCTCATATTTTCGGACGGGAACAAAAAATTAGGAGTCACAAAATGGACCGGAACCGGATGGCAGGTGATTCCTGGTGCGTTCAGCGAATGGGGTTCCATCAATGCGCTGGCCGCGCGCGGTGACGAACTCTACGTCGGTGGCAACTTCGACGCCGTTGGATCTGTCAGCGCAAAAAACATCGCGGTGTGGAATGGGCAAAAGTGGAGCGGATTGGGCGTGGGGTTAAGCGGTGCGAACGAGGGTTCTGCTTATTGCGGTTGGGTGACGAATGTTTCCGCTCTGGCGTTTTTCAGGCGTGATCTGATTGCGGGCGGGAGCTTCACTCGATCCGGGGAAGTGACGTTGAACAATATTGGGCGATGGGACGGAGACCGATGGCACGCACTCGGCCGGGGGATTCCGGGGCTGGGTTTTGATTGCAACATTGTGGAAAAATATTTCCCAGTCCTTGCCCTCACCACATCGGAGGATGGCCTCTATGTCTGTGGCATGTTTCCGAGAGTGGATAATGTTGCAGCTTATCTCGTCGCGCGGTGGGACGGAAAGGAATGGTCGAGTTTGAATTCAAGTTTGTGGGGATACATTCCATATCTCCGCGAGGTGCCGTGGCATACGCCCGAGCCTGGAAGACCGCCGACTCCGATCCCGTGGGGCCAAATCATTTCTGTCGCGAACTCTGTCGCCTGGAGCGGGACCAATCTTTACGTCGGCGGCGACTTCTCCGTAGCCGATTGGAAGCCAGGCTTTGGTTTCGCGATTTGGCACGAAATTCGACAACCGCGGCTTTGGGTCGAAATGACTGATAACCAGCTCAAAGTGGTTTGGTCGAGCTGGGCCACAAATTTCGTTCTCGAATCCACGACTTCATTGCAGCCTGCTTCATGGCAACCGGTTGAGTATCTTCCGCAAATCCGCGATGCTGAGTATCAAGTTTTAACGCCAATTTCACCCAGCTCGGCATTTTTCCGCTTGCGCCAATTTTCGCCGTAAATGCTGCTGGAGGAGATTTGCCTCTCGCCAATTCAGGCCAAAAGCGGCTTCTCGAATGGGGCTATTTCGAGCCCTTGCAAACCTGGGCGGAATGAGCCTCTTGTCTGCTCCAGCCGATTTCATTGTGCACACCTCCGGCGGCAAAATACCGTGGGATCGCGCTGCGCCGAGGCGCTTTACTTACCCCTTGGAAAACCTCGACAGCCAAGCCCAAAACCAGATAAATCATTTCCACACACGTCGCCTCGATCGTTTGCATCCACTCGACACGGATGACGCCAGGTGAGGCTGACAAAGCCGCCATTATCGCTATGCGTCTATTTCATCCTTTCGTCCCTGACCCAAACGCCAATAACCAGTGCCTCGACCCATCCGCATCGGGTCGCGGCACTTTGCCCCGTTTTAAACCGCTGCAGAGATTTCCCCGGCGCGCTTCGGTGATTTCCGCGCTCATCGCGGCCAGCCTCTGGCTCGGAATGCTGGCGTGCGGATCCATTTCCATTTTTGCAGAATCTTCCCCGCCATCGCCCCAGGCCAGATCGCGCCGGGCCGATGGCGCCAATCTGGTTTTCAAGGAACGGATCAATCCGCATTGGTTCGAGAACCATAAAAAATTCTGGTATCGCAATGACCTGCGCGGCGGCAGCCGTGAGTTCATTGTCGTGGATGCGGAGCAAGGGCTGCGTCGGCCCGCCTTTGATCACGAAAAGCTGGCCAAGGCTTTGTCGTCGGCCGCTCAAGAGAGTTTTGCCCCTGATCGCTTGCCGTTTACCGAGATCGAGTTTCTTGAAGAGGGCCGGGCCGTTCGCTTTCAGGCCGCCGGCAAAAGTTGGCATTGTGAACTCGAGAACTATGTCTGCAAGCCCCTCGATCCGGATAAGGATTCCAATGCCGGCAAGCCTGCGGGAGCCGATCGTGAGCCTGAACCTGAGCCTGGCGCGCGGCGCGGGCGCTCGGCCAGATCAGGCGAACCGAGCCGTTCCGTTGTCTCGCCGAACAAGCAATGGACCGCTTTCCTCAAGGATCACAACGTTTACGTGCGGACAGAGAGCGATGGAAAGGAAACGGCCTGGAGCAAGGACGGCGAAGAGAACAACCGATATGCGCGGCTGGCCTGGTCGCCGGATTCAAAATTCCTGGTCGCATGGCGCCTCGAACCGGGCGATCAAAAGGAGGTTCACCTCATTCGATCTTCGCCTCCGAACGGCGGGCGCGCGGTGCTCGAAAGCCGCCCTTACGCGCTGCCGGGCGACAAGCTCAATCGATTCGAACCGAACATTTTTGAAGCGGCGACCGGCCGGCAGTTCAAACCCGCGGTGGACCGGTTCGAGCACGGATGGGAATCCCCGCGCGTGCATTGGTCGCGTGACGGAAGCCGTTGCACCTGGCTCCAAATCGACCGCGGACATCAACGCCTCCGCGTGATGGAAGTTGAACTCGCCACGGGCGCGGCGCGCCACATTATCGACGAACGCAGCGACACGTTTATCTGGACGGTGCATAAGGAAAACGTGCACCTGGATCTGGTGACGTGGCTCGAGAAAACGGACGAACTCGTCCATGCCTCGGAACGCGACGGTTGGCGGCATCTTTACCTTGTCGATATCAACCAGGGCGCGGTGAAGCATCAGATCACGCGCGGGGCTTATGTCGTGCGCGGCGTGGATTTTATTGACGAGGAAAATCGGCAGGTTTGGTTTCACGCCAGCGGACGCCACCCGGATCAGGATCCGTATTTCGTTCATTATTACCGGGTGAATTTTGATGGGAGCGGTTTGGTGGCTTTAACGGAAGGCAATGGAACCCACACCGTGCAGTTTTCTCCCGACCGGCGTTTCTTGATCGATAGCTGGTCGCGCGTCGATGCCGCGCCCAGACATGAATTGCGCCGCACTTCCGACGGCCAGCGCGTTTGCGAGCTGGAGGAAGCCGACATTGCCGATTTGCGGGCGGCGGGCTGGCAACCGCCCGAAGTTTTTACAGCCAAGGGGCGCGATGGCAAAACAGACATTTGGGGAATCATCAGCACTCCGCGCAATCTCGATCGCCACAAGAAATATCCGGTGATCGAAGATATTTACGCGGGACCGCAAGGCGCTTACGTGCCGAAATCGTTCAGCGCAGCACGGCGTTACGCCACGTTGACCGATTTGGGATTTGTGGTGGTGAAGATCGACGGGATGGGCACCGCGCATCGCTCGAAAGCATTTCATGATGTCTGCTGGAAAAATCTCAAGGACGCCGGATTTCCCGATCGCATTCTGTGGATGAAAGCGGCCGCGGCCAAATATGCGTTCATGGATTTGGATCGTGTGGGGGTTTACGGCAATTCCGCCGGGGGCCAAAATGCCGCGGCCGCACTGCTGTTTCATCCGGAGTTTTACAAGGTGGGAGTCGCCTCTTGCGGTTGTCATGACAATCGCATGGACAAAGCGTCCTGGAACGAACAATGGATGGGTTACCCGGTCGGCCCGCAATATGCCGAGTGCTCGAATATCGACAATGCGCATCGCTTGAAAGGCCGGCTCCTCCTGATCGTCGGGGAGATGGACACGAATGTGCCGCCGGAATCGACGCTCCGATTTGCCGATGCCTTGATCCGAGCGGATAAAGATTTCGATCTGATCATCATCCCGAACGGCGGGCACGGCATGGGAAGTTACGGGCAACGCCGCATGCATGACTTTTTTGTTCGCCATTTGCCTGGCCAGGAAGTCCGTTCAACAGAACGGGAGGAGCGTCTCAGCGGAGCGGCCGCAAACTGAACCCAACCGGCATTCGCATTCCTAACGCAGATGAAAACTGGAATCACGGTACTGCTCGTCTTCTTCGCGGCACCCCAAGCCGACATGCGGGCGCAACCCGTTTCGGTGCGGCCAGCCAGCCCGCTCGCGGTGACCGCTCCGCCCGAGGCGTTCTTCGGTTGGGTGCGCGAGCGCGATCGCGACGTGGCGCGTCAGTTCTATAAAAAACATCTGGATGTGAACGGGCTGCCGGTGGTGGCCGCGGCCGAGGTGGCGGATCTGGCGCTGATCCGCACGCATGAAATTGTTTCCCACATGCTGGCCGGCCGGAAAGATATTCTGGAAGCCATGGTCAAAAACCGGATGTATCTCATCATCATTGGCAAGGACCAGGTTTATACCGACATGCCTGAATATCGGAATAACCCCAACCCAGCTTATCTAAATGAACGCGTGCGAGGCACGGGCGGGCGGCCGACCAGTTTTGGCGAGGAAAACCTCCTGAGCCTGCCGCTCGATCGTTACGATGATGAAAGCATTGCCGTGCATGAGTTCTGTCACACCATCGACAGCACCTTGCGTTCGATCGATCCCACCTGGACGGAAAGAAGAAATGCCGCGTTTCAAAACGCGCGCGAAAAGGGGCTCTTCGACAAAACGTACGCGGCCAGCAATGCCGGCGAATATTGGGCCGAGATTTGCCAGAGCTATTTTAATTGCAACCGCGTCAACAATTGGAATCACGGCCCGATCGGCACGCGCGAGCAATTGCGGATTTACGATCCGATCGGCTACGCGCTGGTGCGCGCGACATTTCAACTGAGCCCATCGCAAGACTGGCGTTACACATTTCTGCAAAAGCTGCCCAACGTGGAACCGCCTCCGGCAAAATTCAAAATCGATCCGCACTACACGAAATTCAGCTGGGCGCGCGAATTCACGGTGTTGGGCCGAAACGCGAGCGATGCCGCCTTGCTCAAAGCCAACGAGACCATTCGCAAAATGTTCGCCTACCGCCATGACCTGCTCAAAGCGCTCATCGCCGATGGCGTCAAGCTGGTGGTTTTGGGGACGAACGAAAGCCTGGCGGAACTCCCGGAGATGAAATCAAAATCGATGGACGCGGATCTTCTCGCGCGCGTCTTTGATTATCATCCGGAGATCAAGCTCCTGGTTGTGCCGGAGGAAAATGTGCTGGCCACTCCGGGCGCGTCGATGGCCGGCGGGAACGAGGTGATCCGTGTTTTTGCCAAAGCCATTTATCATGTCGCAGGCACTCGCCCGGCCGATCCGAACTGGGCCAATCGTCCGCAACAACTCTGGCAGCAGTACGAATTGAGGGTCAAACGGCTCGATGTCCATTTCGATGAAACGCTGCACGAGTTGTTCACGCAAAGCACCCGCAACGGCAAATGGAAAGGGACCGCCGCGGCGCACGATCGCGTCGCTTATTGGGCGGAAGGTGTGCTCGCCTATTTCGATGCCGCCGGCCAGGACGCCGCTCCCGCCGGCGCCGAACATCCCATTCGCACGCGCGAACAATTGCAGGTTTATGATCCGGATTTGTACGCCCTGGTGAACGAGACGATGGCTTACGCCGGTCATGTTGATTGGCGTTTTCAACCTTGAACCGCGTGTGAAGTTTTCGGGGCGCTGTCCGACGGATTCGCCGCCTCGCCGCGTGTGTTATCGCAAGGCAACCACGCGGAAAAATCTGCGTGGCCCTGCTTCTATCGTCACAGTGTGGCTGACCAGCGCAACAGACGCGCGAATCGGCTCGGACAAATTGATCCACTCCAATCCGGCCAGATCCTCGGTTGTCTGCAGTTGATAGGATTCGCCCGGTAAAGCGCGCCAGGTCATCGTCAAGCCGGCGGCATTGCGCGTGATGGAAACGATGGCTGGTTGGGGCAGGACGATTTCTCCGAGGGCCACGCGGTCGCTGCGGCACTTTTTGAAATTGGGAATGGGAAGACTCTTGGCGCGGATGCCATCGCCGTACATTTCGGAAAAGCCATTGTCACTGAGCAATTCGATGATGCTTTCGGGATTCCAGGGCACCGGCGGCAACTCGATAATGCCTTCCGGATTGAGTCCGGATAAGTCTGCGGAGCGTTGCCTGGGTTGATCCGAGGGAAGCCCGCTCCAGGTGTATAATTTGAAATCGTTCGGATACGCTTCGGCGTTCAATCCGGCCGGTCCGGCAACGATCAGGAAATCCGTGCCGTTGCTTTCCAGACTGCGGATGCCGCGCCCGAAAAGATTCAACTCGATCGGTGCTCCAAAAATGGCGGATCCTTCCGGGGCGCCACTCACGGCCAATTCTGTGAAATTCAACACCGGCACAATGAGCGCAAATTGCCGCAACGCCGCGGGAACAATCGGCGCACGAAACGCCAGATAAGCGCCTCGCATGCTCCCTGGCATCATGGCCAAACCTTCGATCGCCAAACCGGAACCATCAGGAGCTTTCGGCGGCACCCCTTCGGCATCGCTCGCTTCGAGGCCGTAATAATGCGCGCCTTTGCCATGGCGGTTTTCCGCATCCCATCGAATCAAATCGAGTTTGAGGAAGTCGTAGCGCCCGGCAAATTGCAGCGTCGTCCCCTGCCCCACACCCAAAAGATCCGTGGCAAAAACCCGCGTCCGATTCGTGCGCGTCTCCCCAATCTCCGCATGCGAAAAAGAACCCATCCAGAAAATCCGATCGCCCACACGGGTGGATGCTTCGATATCGACTTCACGGGGCTGGCCCGATTCGCGATCGGGCAACCCCAAAAACTGAGTCATGTCGAACACCGCCAGCGGCACGCCTGATTCATGGCGCCGATACAGTCGGATGATCTGGTTTTCATCATCACCAAGCAGCATGAAATCTGAGTTCAACGGAATGGCCGTTGATCCGTCGCTCGCCGCCAGATGCCATACGCCACCGGGACGGCCAGGCGCCGACGCCGCATAAGGAATCGCAACCCGGCCTGTGAGCGAACCGTTACCCGCCCAAACCGAAATGGTGGAGTAACCGACACCCACCGGATCCAAGTCCAACGCGTATGCGCCGCTGCCCAGCGTTCTTAAGGTCAGATTTGCATCGGGCACGACGCCGGGATTGCTGCTGCTGGCAATGATCGTCAAGGGCGCCGCGGGATCATCCGCATCGGCCACAGAAAACAAAAGCGGCGGATTGGTGACATCTCCAATCACGCCTGAGACCGGCTGCAGGTGTGCGAAGAGCGGGGCGAATCGATTCGTGTTGCCAGGAGTCAACCGGGTGCCCGCGGGGAAACCGGAACTCAGTTGATTAAAATCGTAATCGAGCGTCTCGCCGGCCGGACCGAGTAGATCGCCAAAAATCCAGGAGCCAGCTGAGTTCGGCTCGAGGTCGCCAGGCTTTCGCGTTGCGGCGTCGGCGATGCCTTGCGACAATTTGAGCACCGCGGAAGTGTAGAGGACCGATTTCACGTTCGCGGCTGCAAACGCGATGGAATCGAGCACGGACGCGTCAGCCGGCAATCCTTCCGCAATGCCATTATCCCCGTTGTCGAGATCTGCGTTCTTCACCGGCGCGTTTCGTGTGCTGATCAAAAGGAAAGTCCCCGCTCCATTGCCGAGGCCGCCCGTTGCGCCGCTCAATTGCGAATCGAGAATCACGGCGGTCTCTGCCGGAATCGCATGAGAATGCTCGGGCGGAACGATCAACCCCAGCCCATTGGCGCCGAGTTGCACCGAACTGAGGTCGAGCCAATAAACGGCTTTTCCTGGATCGGCGCCCGATTCTCCGTCGAGGCCGAGGAGAATAACTTCCTTCAACTGCAAGCCAGGCGGTCCCACCAGTTCAATCCATTCGTTTGGCGCATCCGTGGTTCCAGGCGGATTGATTTTCATTTCATTGAACCGGACAAAATCATTTTCGTGCACGGCCACTGGAATTTCGGGCACGATCATTTCCATCGGGTAATTCTGCAGATCCTCCGTGCGAGCAATGCGCCCGGTGATGACCAACTCGCGCGGGCTCACTTCGAGGAAATGGTCGTCGGGCACTCGCACATGAACGCGTTGCGGCGTCGTTGAAATCAGTGACAGCTCGCCCGATGAGTCAAACGATTCCCCATCAAGACTGAGTTCGAGTCCAGGAGCGCATTCGAGGCGAATCACCACCGAGCCCGCAGCCGCCGTATTCAGCGCTATCAAAATGGAATTGGATGCGGCGCCTTCCGTAACTTCTGTTTTCGCGTCGCTCGATCCAACCAAAATCCCAGGAATTTTCTCGGTGGTGAAAT
>JBFMDG010000285.1:0-8894 GCA_040754135.1 Verrucomicrobiota bacterium | reverse complement strand
CGGCATTGGCCTTCGGCGGGATGGGCGCATTTCTCGGTTCGTTCCGCCATATCCGCCAGGATCCAACCCTCGCCTTTTCCTGGGGAACCCTCATCGGTTTTGTCATCGGCGCCGTGATCGGTTGGGGTTTGTGGCGCTTTGTAAAACATCTCATCGATAAAGATCGCTCGCGCCTGCCTTGAACTCGTGGTGAACGCAATGGAATGGCGTGCCGGCGCCGGGCGAAACGTCTCGATTTATCGGAACGATTCTGACGCGCGGTACAATTCCGCCGCGGCCAGCAGGTAATACAAATTGTGCACCAGCCACGGCTCGCTCGTGCGGTAGGAAGGCGACCGATTTCCCCCACGGCTCAAATCGAATCCAGGCCGATCGGCCAGGCCCATGTCACGCACAAATCCATTGGGAATCGTCCCGGGCACAGCCCCGCGCTCGCGGCCGGGAATCATGTTGTAACGATGATGATATCGCGGCGGGTTGACGGTTCCTTTGCCTTCGAACATGCAGAGGTTGATTGGGTTTTTTCCAACCACCCAATCCAGATGATCGACGGCATAAGTCAGCGCGCGACGATCTCCAGTAACGCGGTAAATCAAAGCCGCCGCCCAGGCTCGCGCCAACAATTGGAAATTATGCCCGAGATCAGGCGGAAAATAATGAGCGCCCTCGCCCACAACGCGTTGACTCAGTCCAAAGGGATTGTCAGCGCTCGCCACGGCAAAATCCGTGTAACGAATCAACGCCTCTTTAATGCGCGGCACGAGCGGATCGCGGGGATGATCGAGAGCGAACCGCGCCAGGGCTGCGGCTTCGAATTCGCCGTAGGCGCCGAAGGCCCCACTCCGTGGTCCAGATTTGTTTTGCCCGGTGAGCAGACGCTCCGCGGTGCGTGAGGCATAAGCGAAGTGCGCTGCATTCTGCGTCACGCGATGCAAGTCCAGCGTGCCGATCAACAACTGCGCTCCGCCGGCATTGGTTCCACCGCCAGTGGCATGATCCCAAAGCCGCAGCGCCGCTCTGAGAAAATCCGGTAGGCGCGTCAGATCCGCCGGCCGTTTCGAGAGCACCGCCCACGCACCGATCACATAAGGCGAACTACCATCGCCAGCTTGAATGACCGGATCATCCTCGGTGCCGCGCACATTGTCGGTGTGCGTCTCGGGCGCCGACCATTTCGTCCAGTTGCGTCCGGGACCTTGCAGCACATGATTGCGCAGCCCGCCGGTTTCGGGAACTTGCATTCGCGCGACAAATTCCGCTCCCCAAAGCGCCTCTTGGAGCGCGTCATTGAACCGGTCTCCATCGCGATCGAACTTATCAAAAACATTTGGGGCCGCACTCGATGCCTCGATCAGGGCAAACGCAACGCCGCCATCCCCGTGCTCGTACATGAGCTTGTTGTAATCGCCCGCGCTGTGCCAGCCCCCGGTCGCGTCGATCACAGTGCCATCGGGCAATTTCGCGTCATCCAGATGACATGCGGGATGCCAGCCGGGGATTTCGATGCCGCAGCGTTGGATGAAAAAGAAGTCAACCGCTTCGCCTGCTGTTTCGCTCAAAGGCACTCCGCGGCCGATCGTAAAAGTGGCGGATTCGGCTTGGACATCGCCGGCGCGCACATGCAATCGGTAACGGCCAGGCGTTTCGGCCTTCGAGAAATCGAACCGCCAAAAGTACCAGCCCCAATCGTCGTTCGTGCCTCCGTAAATGCGTCCGGCGCAGGGCTGGGTTTTGCCGCGCCAGACGCGCTTTCCATTTTCACGCAACAGGTCCACTTCGAGACTCGTGCTTGCAGCGGGAAAGAAATTCGCCGCGATGACTGCGCTTTTGGGCAGCCGCGAATCGTAGCCGATTTGATTGACCAGGATTCTCAACCGCTTTTCGAGAGAGGCCAGGCGCGCCAAGCGCGCCGCGCTGAACCAAGCCTGGCCACCGCGAACGGCAAACGTCATACGCAACGACGCGGCGCCTGGCGGGGCGCGAACATTCATCGACAGACGCTGCCAGTCCGCAACGAGTGACGGCGGGCCAGCTTCAGCGCGGATCAGGTTTTGCATGTCGTCCACCCAGCAGGCGGCCAATTGCACGCGGGCGTTGGCATCACACTTCGCCCAGACGCCGATTTCATATTGATCCGTCCAGTCGGCGAGCGGGTAATTGACCGAAGCAACTGCAAACCAGTCGTTGGTGGCGGTAACAGCGAGGGTTGCCTTTCCTTGATGAAGAACATTGGTGTCCTGACTAAAAAAACCGCCGCGAGTGCCGTCGAGGACTGAGGCCATTTTCTCGTCACTCCAAAACGAAATTCGGCCTCGCGCATCTTTCTCGAATCCAGGATTGCCGATGAACTCGGTGGCGACGGCATGAAGGCGAACGTCATCGAGATCCGTTTCCCGGCCGGCTCGCAGCCAAACTTTGCCATGGGTAGCCATTGATTTCGCCGTGTCGAACTCGAAGGCAACGTACTCCCAGCCGCGGTCGGTCGGCTCGAATTGCGCAGATGAATTCCCCAAAGATCTCTGTGCGTCACCCAACAACTCGACGCCCAGCTCGATCATCCGCGATCTCGATCGCACCCAGGCTTCGAGGCGCAAAGTTTCGTTTGCCGGGAGCGCGATCAATTCGCTCTCGATGTTGTTCCGCTGGGAACGATCGCTTGAAGGAACGCGAACGAATCGTTGTCCCGCGTGGGCGTCGCCCGATTTCCATTGAGCGCCGGCGGGCAAATGCCAGCCGGACGGCGCGGCAGTTCCCTCTTCGAATGAGCCATTCGGAATCGCTCCTTTGACAGTGACGAGAAAAATCAGGTGAAGCATGAGAAACGCGGGAACGGCTATGCAGAATCCTTTGCTGCGCGGCGAACTCGTGTGAACTGTCATTGGCAATGGAAAAGAACCGGGAAGCAGTTCGCCTGGCCGTTGCATGACCGGGGATGATGGACGGAAGCAGAGGCAAAATCACGACCAATTCTTCGCGAAAACGAATGTTGCTACGGGGCCAACTGCTCGATGGCCCAATCCCCATCCGATTTACGTTTGTAGCTGAACCGATCGTGCAAACGGTGCTCGCCTCCTTGCCAGAATTCAATTTCTCGTGGCCGCACTCGGAAGCCGCCCCAAAAACCCGGCAACGGAATTTTGCCGTTGGCAAATTTGCGGCGGGCTTCTTCCCATTTCATTTCGAGAATGGCGCGCGCGCTGATGGGCCGGCTTTGCGGCGATATCAGCGCTGCCAACTGGCTCCCCACAGGCCGGCTCGCAAAATAGGTCAACACTTCAGTGAGCGAAACGCGCACGGCCGTTCCGCAGATGCTCACCTGCCGCTGCATTTGCAACCATGGAAAGAGCAGAGCCACCTGCGGATTGCAGAGGATCTGGCAGGCTTTCCGGCTCTCGAGATTTGTGAAAAACACGAAGCCACGTTCGTCGAATTCCTTCAACAACACCGTCCGCAAGGTCGGTTGTCCTTCCGCCGAGACCGTCGCCAGACTCATGGCATTGGGCTCGGTGATTCCCGAGTTGCACGCCTCGACAAACCAGCGGCGGAACTGTTCGATAGGATCGGCCAGGAGTTCCTCGCGCCGGAGCGGGCGGACGCCATACTCGCGGCGCATTGTCGAGAGATCACCCTCTTGCGGCGCCAATTCAGTTGCCATGGTTAGAGCGTGAAGGGACTGGACCGGATTGAAATTGACGCGCGTCAATGAGATTTCCGAGCGGTTCGATTCACGGGCGCGGCGGCCGAACCTCCCAGCCAAACTCCAGTTCCACCGGAAGATGATCCGAACCGATGCGCGGGCCGATGGTGCGTCGCACGCCAACAAATTCACGGCTGAGCAGAATATGATCAATGGGAATGCGCAGCGGCAGCCAGTGCGCGGGCCAGGTAGAATCCAAACCAAGCGGCGGCAGTGACAAACCCGAATTTCGCAGCAATGCGCGAAATGCCGAACTCCAAGGTGTGACGTTGAGATCACCGGCGAGGACCACCGGCCGATCCAGATTGCGAATCTCGTTTGCCAACGCGACCAAATGCTGATTGCGCTGCCGAAAAGTAACGGGACTTCCCGGAGGCAATGGATGCGTGGCCAGAACCACAGTTTCCTTTCCGCCGAGCGCCACACGAGCCTTCAGTGCGGGCACCTCCGCGTCGCCGATCTCGATTGGTTCGGGTTCGATTAATTCATGCCGGCTGAAGAGCGCGATGCCAAAGTTGTCGTCGCGCGGATAAGTGATCGAGTCCGGATAGTGCGCATGGATCGATTGCAACTGCTCGAGCCAGACGGAATTGACCTCTTCGAGCACGATCAGATCAGGCCGTCGCTCGGCGATGAGTTCGAGCACCTTCGCGTATTCGCGATTGTCGGTTTGCACGTTCACCAGCAAAATCCGAAAAACGTGTTCCGGTCGATGCCTCGGATGCTCGATCTGAAGGTGCGGCCAAATGAGAATCGCGTTGATTGAAGCCATTGCGAAAAGCCCGAGCGCCAGCCGCACTTTTTTCCGAATCCATTCCACGAATCCCATGGCCAGCAGCAGCGCGCCGAATTGCAATCGAAAATGCGACGCCAGTTCAAAAGGCCAGATGCTTCCGCAAAAACCGAGCAAGGTGCCAAAGGCTGAACCAGTCATCAGTGTGACCCAGAGCGCTTGCAGCAAACCAGCCAAACTCAATTCAAATTTCCAAAACTTTTTCGAAGCGATTGCCATGATCAAGCGTTGCAGGAATCCGAACTTTCCATCGTGTGGTCACTCGAAATTTGGACTGGCCAGGTGACATCCAGCCGCGCGAGCGGCGTTTAATTAACGATGGTTCCATCGCGCCGCGATCCAGCCGGAGATCGCGCCGCTGAGATGGCCTTCCCACGAGACCATTTCTTTTTGCGGGACCATGCCGTAAAAGATCCCGCCATAAAAAATGAACACAAGAATGGCCACGATGGCGGCGCGCCAGCTTCGCATGCGAAAAGCGGCCACGATGAAGTAAACCACCAAACCATAGATCAAACTGCTGGCGCCGATGTGGCAGGCATTGCCCCGCCCGATCAACCAGGTGCCAAGCCCGCTGAAAACCCAAATGATCGCCATGGTGCGTTCGGGATGATATTTCCGATCCCAAAAGAGCAAGACGAGCAGAATGAAAAGGGGAATGGCATTGGCCATGAGATGCGCGCCGTTCAAGTGCAACAGCGGAGCGAACAGCACGCCGATCAAGCCCGGGGCCGTTCGAGGCACAATGCCAAATGGATTCAGCGCCCCGCGCAAAAAATAATCGAGCAACTCGATCAGAAAAAGAACCGAAACCAACAACGCGCTGGTTTCGACGGCGTCACTCCAGCTTCCGGATTTGGCAGGCATGAGTTGAGGCAACGGTGAAGACCGCACGGCGCGCAGGCTTGGGCGAGGACAATTTCCAGACGCTCGATGCAGTCGTCCGACGATGAGGCGCACTTTCCTTGTGAAGGGGCTGGATCAACAGACAGTGAACCAAAGGCCGCATCGGTTCAAAATTCTCTCGCTTCGCCCCAGCGAAAAAAGGCGCGCGATATTCTCCGGGGCGGCGCATCATTGCTTGATCAGGCGCAACGAACTTTCGTCAAAAAACGCTTCGCCATCGCTGACGCGCAATTCGCAGACAAGTTCCACATCTTGCATGGGTTCATCCACGCGGAATCGGTAACCCAAATCGACCCATTCGCCAACGGGCGGAATCACATACCGGCCTTGCCCTCCGGAAATGCGCAGGCATATCCCGCTGCGGTCGTCCATGCCGGTGAGTTTTCCAGCTCGAGCACGGCCTTCAAACCGGTACTCGCCGCGGCCCAAAATCGCGCGCGTGCGCCAGGAAGCGGCGCCCCCTCGGCTGCTGGCATTGACGCCCAGCAGTTTCAAACCGTCCTCTTCCGTTTTTTCGAAACGCAACAGCCCCGGTTGCGGCGTGGCGATTCGTTCCGACCAATTCGTCAGCAGCGCCACCCCTTGCTCATCGAATTCGACCGGTTCAATCGGCGCTTTCAGTTGATGCGTGATGCTCTGGGCTCGCGTCACAATCCGGCGCGTCAAATGCGCCACGTGATGATCGTGTTGTTCGGCAACGTATTCGCCGTAGGCCGCCAGAGTCGGGCGGATGCGCCGGGATAATTCGAGGACGCGGTTGGTGATTTTTTCTTCGAGGAACACGGTCGAGCGCAGTTCGGCCACTCGCGCCAGATATGCTTTGCGCCCTTCCGGAATGCTCATAACCGCCTGCGCCACCATGCCACGCATGGCAGGCTGGATTTCACTGGTTGGACTTGAACGGAACGTGCCAAACATCTGATCGAGTCCGTGCGGTATGAAAATCATGCGGTCCGTTTCCACGTTGTGGAAAACGCGATAGTTGTTTCGATTCAATGCGTATCCGTCCCAATGACAGGTCATCACTTCCATGGCGAGCAGGCTGAGGAAGCGCTCGACATCGAGCACTTCGTTGAGCCGCTGCCAACGCGCGTCCGGATCCCGCTCCTGACACGCCGCAATCAAACGCTTCAGATCCGAACGGTCGTTGGGGTTGTCCCCGGAATTCGTGTCGAGATACCCGGTGATTTCCTGGCAAAATCCGCCGTCGTAAAGGTTGCCGGAAACCTCTTTAAAGTACCGCCGCAAAAACGGTTTGCCGAAACCTTCGGTCATGACGTAAAGGCCAAGGTCGCGTCCGTTCACCACCACCGTGGCGTGATCCGCCCGCGGCACCGGAACTCCGGCCGCGTCGAACAGTTCCCGTGAGATCGCTTCGCAAAGGTAGCTCGGATCCTGAACCGAATTGTTCAACGAGATTTTGTTGTAGCCATGAAATTTCTGTCCCGGGGCATGCTTCGAGAAATGCAAGGTTAAAGCCGGCTTGTCATCGAAAGGCCGGAAACTGCCAGCCGCCCCTTTGAGATGAATCGCCACATTCGTGTAGGTGACGCCCCCTTCCTGGACGGTGGCGAGCACTTCCGGTCGTTCCTGGCGCGCTCCCTGCCAGCCGTTCCAGAAATAACCGCGCAAGGTTTCGACATCATCGGAAGCAATGGTGATTTGCAATCGCCACAAATCGCTCGGCACCTCGGCCACCGGTTTGTAGATCGGAGTGGGCGGCCGGCGAAAATTCTGTTGGCGCGCCACCCGGCCACCTTGGCGTTCACTAAAGCCGAAACCGCGATAGTGATCTCGCAGGACGACGTAGCGCACGAAGACGACAACAAAGAGCGTGGTCCAAATGAAAAAGCTGCTCCAGCGCCAGCGTCGGCGGGCACGGGGCAACGGTGGTGGTTTGACTGGTCGGTTCACAAACGGGCCACGCGGCCAATGCACAATAGAAGGCGCGCGGGAGATTTCAATTCTAAAGCTTGGTGATGTGCCTTGCTGCCTTGCTCTTGTCCGCTTTTCTCCGGGCGAACCCTGTTCTCTGAATGCGCCGGCGCAATTCCGCCGGATTTCGCGGCGTGCCAGCGCGCGCTTACAGTTGATCAAGCAAACGCTGATGGATATTTCCAAAGCCGCCGTTGCTGAAGACACAAATCACGTCCCCTGAAACCGCGCCGATGCAGACATGATCGAGGATGGCCTGCACATGAGGCAAGTAAACGGCTGGCCGGCCAAGCGCTGACAAATCGGCCATCAGCCGCATCGGATCGAGGCGTTCACCGGGCGCGAGCAGTTCGAGCCGGGCCACTTCGGAAACAACGATGGCATCGGCCAGCGCCAGCGCCTCGGCCAGCTCCTGTTGAAAGACATTTCGGCGCGTGGTGTTGGTGCGCGGTTCAAAAATCGCCCAGAGGCGTTGCTCGGGAAACTTGATGCGCAAAGCCCGGATCGTTTCGCGAATGGCCGTCGGGTGATGCCCGAAATCGTCCACGACCGTCACGCCTCGTTTCACGCCGCGCACTTCCATGCGGCGTTTGATGCCGGTGAAACTGTGAAAGGCCGATTGAATTTGCGCATCGGAAAGGCCGCAATGCCGCGCGCACGCCGCCACCGCCAGCGCATTGCGCACGTTCAGCTCGCCCACCAGCCCGATCTCGAATGGCGCCGCAGCCGCGCCACCTGAGCTTTCGGTCAAATTAAACTTTGAACTCTGAACATTGAATTGCAGTTCCGTGGCGCCGATTTCATTTCCGCAGCCCAAACCAAAACGCCGCACCGGACAATGTTGAATGCCGAGCAGCGGCGCGAGGTTTGGCTCGTCGCCATTGGCGAGCAAAAGCCCGTTGCGCGGGATCAAATTGATGAAGCGTTTGAAGGCAGTCTGGATGGCGCCGAGATTTTCGAAAATGTCCGCGTGATCGAACTCGAGGTTGTTGATGATTGCCACCTCGGGATGGTAATGGACGAACTTGCTGCGTTTGTCGAAAAAAGCGGTGTCATATTCATCCCCCTCGATGATAAACCACTCGCTGTTCGTGAAGCGGGCGCCCTGGCCGAGATTGTTTGGAATGCCGCCGATCAGAAAACTGGGGTGAAAGCCATTGTGCTCGAACACCCAGGTCAACAGCGCCGTGGTGGTAGTTTTGCCATGAGTTCCGGTGACCACGAGCGATCGTTTGCCGCGAATGAAAAACTCCTTCAACAATTCCGGCAGGGAACAATAACGCAGCTTCCGTTCGAGGACCGCTTCCGCCTCGGGATTGCCCCGCGAAATCGCGTTGCCAATCACCACAAGATCGGGCCGATGATCGAGATTTTTTTCCGCGTAACCCGACGCCACTTCGATCTTGCGCTCCGCGAGAAAAGTGGACATCGGCGGATAAACATTTTGATCGGAACCGGTGACGCGGAATCCTTTGTCCTCCATGGCCGCGGCCGCTGAAGCCATGGCCGTCCCGCAAATGCCGACGAAATGCACCGATCGAATCTCACCAAACATGCGGCGAT
>JBFMDG010000284.1:0-8905 GCA_040754135.1 Verrucomicrobiota bacterium | reverse complement strand
GCGAAGCGGCGCGCACCCTGATCGACTTTGTGGCTTCGAGCAAGCGAGGGGTGTGCGCGGACACGGGCCAGATGGAAGAGGAATCCTGACCCAGCCTGAGATGGAACACGGTCCGTCAAAGCGGGCTGCGCGCGGCCTCGAGACTTTTCAGGTAAGCGTACAAATCAGCCAGTTCTTCCGCTTTCAAACCCGCCAGCAGACCGCTCGGCATGAGCGACAATTTCCCCGGAGCGCGCGACACAATTTCTTTCTCATCGAGGCGCAAAGTCGTGGTGGCTCCAGTTTGAATGATCACACCATCGGCGGATTCAAACGCCACCACCGCGTTGTAAGTTTGACCGTCGCGTGTCTGAAACTCCGTGGTGCGGTAAGGCGGCGCGACCTCGCGGTTCGGAAACAAAATCGCGTTGAACAAGTCTTCCGTGGAAAAACGGCTCGCCACTCCGCGCAAATCGGGACCCAACGCGTTCGGTCCGGAATGACATGTCTGGCAGCCCCGCGCAATGTAAATGGCTTCGCCGCGTTGCGCGTTGCCACTATCCCAGCGCACCGTGGATAGCCGCTGCCGCCATTCCTCGGGATTCTCCTCGCCGTTGTCGGCAAGGCTTCGCGTCATCGTGGGGTGCTGCTTGGCAAACCACTCAAACACCGGAGCATAAGCGCGCCGCAACGCTGAGGCGTCCGTGCCTGTTTCCTGCACTCTCCAACTCTGTCCCGAAGCTCGGGCCATCAGCGCGAGAGTCTCCGCGCGCAAATCCGCCTGCTTCGGTTCCAGAAAGAGCCGCTGCAAAAGCCGGAGCAACGGTACGAGCGTTTCCGGCCGATTGTCTGGAGGCAGCGCGCGCAAGGCCGAAATCGCGGTCCGCACCACGTTCGGTTGCGGCGATTCCAATCCGGCGAGAAATTTTTCGCGATCGCTCGGGTCCGGATTGCTGGAAAGCGCCAGGACGAGATTGTCCCGCAGGCCCAATTCATTCCAGCGCTCACGGAAGAGCGGCCGCACCTCGTCCGCAGGCAAGGCGCTCAGCAACTCTACGAGCGCGCCGGACCAGAGAAACCGCGGGTCGCTCCGCACGACTCCGAGAAAAAGGCGCGCGGCGCGTTCGCGATGATCGGGTCCGAGCGCCTGAACGAGTCCGATGTGCCCCGGCCTGGCAAAATCCGGATGCTTCAGAATTTCTTCCGCCACCAACGCATCGCGTTCCACGAGGGCGCGGGTGACTTCGGCGAGCCGCACACTCCAATTTTGTTTTGTGCGTTGTTCCTGCCCGGCAAGTTTTCGGTCCAAATTCAAAATAGCGTGGGCAATCGCCGGAGTTAAATTCGTCCTCGGAGCTCCGCGCAATTTCGAGAGCACAACCAAATAATGAAAATCCGCCGTCGCCGAACTCGATTCGCTGAGAAAGGCGGCCGCCACTTCCGTGGATCTTCCATCGGCATCGCGCAACATGGCGAGCAAGCGGGACGATTCCACATCAAGAATTGGCTCGCCACTCGGGAACCCGGCGCGAACCGCCTGCAGCACGCGATTGGCGACGGCCTCTTTGCCTTCAAGCGAAGTCGTGAGTTCGTACCCGGAAAAAGTTTCCACGGAAGGTTTGTGCAGGTTCCAATCGCCGAGGGCCAGCATGATCACACGCAACGCTTGAAACCGGAGCCGCGGATCCTGGGTTGATTCGAGAATGGAAACCGCGGTGACCAGCGCACCGGCATGAGATTCCGCCAGCGGATTGCGCCAGATGGTAGCCATGGCGCCAGACAAACGCGCCTGCGGACCGGCCCGCTCCACTTCGGGCCAGAGTTTCGCCCAGACCGGGTCGGGAAGCGCGGAGCCAACTTTCGCGGCCGCTTGCCGGACACGTTCTTCGCGATAGGCCAGATTCTGCGGCAACAGCCTGGCGACTTCGGTGGCATCCAATTCCGGCAATCGTTCCGCGACGGCTTCGAGCGCGGCGCGCCGCACGAACGGATGACTATCCTGAGCCATCGGCAGGAGCACGAACGCGAGATCATCGCACGAAGCTCGGCCCAAAGCCCAGGCGGCGCGCGCCCGCACATGCGGCGACGAAGCCTTGGCGAGCACCGCCGCGCGCGCCGAGGAGAGGCCGCCAAACAATTCGGTGGCGATTTCGATCGCGCGGATGCGATCGGCCGGCGGCAATTTCTCATTCACGGCGGCGTTCCAGAATGCCTCTTTGCCGCGCTGCTTTGCGGCGGGCACCCATTGCGCGCGCGACCAGGCGTCGAGCGGTTGTGGCGCACGCAAAATATCTTCAAGCGTTTCCATCGGCGCTTCGGCCGTTTTCGCGCTTGCTCCGGCGCTGGCGTTTCCGGTTCGTCCGGCCCCGACCACGGATTCGATGCGATAAACTGCGCCGCGCGTTTTCCTCCCTCCGATCGAAATCAACAACGAACCATCCCGCGCGACCACGATGTCGTTCGGCGCGAAACCGTGGGAGCCGATCGGTTCAAGAAACAGTTCCGGCTCGGATCGATACGTCGGCCCTTCGGGGCGCAAAGGACAAAAGAAAATTTTCCCGAAGGTCCAGTCGCAGATAAACAGTCCATTCCGATAGCGTTCCGGAAATTGATGGTGGCGATAGATGGTCACGCCGGTGGGTGAGCCACGACCGATGACGGCCAGCATGTCCACGACATCGACGTAGTAATCGGGCCGGTTCCAACTGCGCATGTATCCGGGCAGCCGCCAGCCATGATGCAACCCCTGGCCGACATGGTAAACGCGCGTGAAAGTGTACCACGGCAGAAAGAAATCGCGCTCGACATCACTGTCATAAGTGAAAAGGTCGCCGAGCGCATTGAAATCGAAGTCGTATGGATTGCGCAGGCCATGGGCGATGATTTCGGATTGTTTCAAATCCGGCGTGAGCCGCAACAAAGCGCCCGCTTCGGGCAAACGAACGGGCGAATTGGGCAAAGTAATGTGCTGACCGCCAAACTGGGAGTCGTTCCCACCTATGAAGTACCACCAGCCATCGGGCCCTTTGCGCATGGCATGGCCGCCATGTTCGCCAAAACGAACCGGCAATATCTTTTCCGGAGGACCATCCGCCCTGGCATCCCCATCCGCATCTCGGTAGCGCCACAGCGCGCCATCTCCCATAAAGAGCAGATCGTGGCCATCGAAACAAAGCCCCATTCCCCCTGTGGACGGTGTGGCAAACATTTGGGCCTGATCCGCGCGCCCATCGCCATCGGTATCCAGGAGCGTTTTGATGTAGCCGTGCCCGGTGACCACGACTCGGCCCTGGGCATCGAGCGTCATGGCGTAGATGTCGTTGGCGATGTTTTCATCGGAAAAAAGTGTGATCCGAAAACCCGGGGCCACACGCAGGCCGAGTTCCTCGATCGCGACCATCTGGTTGGTGACGATCTGGGCCGTGACGCTTTGAGCCGCCAGCGCCCCGGCCGAGAGCAGGAACAACAGCCAGCGGCCAACGGGGCAGGTCAAGGCGGGCAGATCTCGATGTCGCATAGGCGATTTGAAGATTACTGATCCGCCGAGCCAGTGTCCAATCCCCAACGACGCTGGCGGGGCTGGAGCGAGACGGGGTCGCGGAAGGAGCGCGCGCCTGGAACGCTAGGAAAGTTCCCGGTGATTAATTTTCCGATTGAAGCTATGCTGCCGGCATGGCGAAGAAATTGTTTTTGCTGGATGGAATGGCTCTGGTTTACCGCGCGCATTTTGCGTTGATCGCGCGGCCCATTTTCACTTCCAAAGGTTTCAACACTTCGGCCATTTTTGTCTTTACCCAAACCCTCCTGGATATTCTGAACAATCAACAGCCGACTCATATTGCGGTCGTCTTCGACACGGAAGCCCCCACGCAAAGGCACAAGGACTTTGCCGATTACAAGTCGCAGCGCGAAACGATGCCGGAAGAACTCAGCCAGGCGCTGCCGCATATCCGCCGCTTGATCGAATCGTTCAATATCCCGGTGATCACTTGCGATGGTTATGAAGCCGATGACCTCATCGGCACGCTCGTTCGCCGCGCTGAAAAGGAAAGTTTCATCTCCTACATGGTGACACCGGACAAGGATTTCGGGCAGTTGGTGAGTGAAAAAACGTTGCTCTACAGGCCTTCGCGCATGGGCGATGCCGTGGAAATCCTCGGTGTGCCCGAAATCCTCAACAAATGGGGAATCACCCGCCCCGAACAAGTCATCGACATTCTTGGTTTGTGGGGCGATACCTCCGACAACATTCCGGGCGTCCCTGGGATCGGTGAAAAAACCGCCAGCAAATTGATCGCGCAATATGGCACGATCGAAAACATTCTCGAACACACCGCGGAGTTGAAAGGAAAGCTCAAAGAAACGCTCGAGACACATCGGGAGCAAGCATTGCTGTCGAAGCGATTGGCCACCATCATTTGCGACGCGCCTTGCGAGATCGAACTCGAAAAGCTCCGGCGAACCGAACCCAATGAGGAACAACTCAAAGCTTTCTGCATCGAGTTCGAATTGAATTCGATTGGCCGGCGCCTATTCGGAGATCAGTTCAGAGCGGGCCGCGGTTTCCAACCTCCCCCTCCCAAAGGCGCCGCCAGTTCGCAAACTGAACTTCCGATGGCGCAACGGGCGCCAACCTCGCCGGACGCTAAACCACTCGCGGGGGCGTCCGAGGTTTCCGCGACGGCGGTGCCACCCAAGAAACTGGCTGACCGCCCGCATGATTACCAAGTGGCTGATTCCATCGAGCTGCGGCATCGGCTTGTGGAAACGCTTTCATCTCAAGCCGCGTTCAGTTTCAAAGTTCAAACCTGGGGCGAAGATCCGAAGCAAGCGCGCATGACTGGCCTGGGTTTTTCGTGGACGGCAAACGAAGGCGCGTTTGTGCCGTTGCCCCGGGATTCGGCCGAACTGAAAGCGATGCTCAGCGAATTTGTCCCGCTTCTCGAAAACGAGCGCATCGAAAAAGTCGGCCACGATCTGAAGTTCGATCTGAGTGTCTTGAACTGGCACGGCTATTCCGTGCGCGGAAAACTCTTCGACACGATGATTGCCCATAGTTTGATCGAGCCCGATCAACGGCACTCGCTCCAGTATCTTGCCGAAGCCCATCTCGGTTACGATCTGAGCGCTCCCGCCACGGATGCCGCGCCGATGCTTGAACTCGAACCGGCCGGCGCGAGTTCTGGCGCAGCCCAAGTTACGGAACAGGCCGATGTCGCATGGCAGCTCCGCGGTTTGTTCGGCCCGCTCCTTCGCGACAAAGGTCAGGAACGCGTTTTCTACACCATCGAAGCGCCGCTCATTCCCGTGCTCGTGGATATGGAAGTGGAGGGCATTCGCATCGACTCGAACGCGTTGGCGGAGATTGGCGATCAACTGGCAAAGCAGATCGCCGCACAGGAAAGAGAGATCTGTCGATTGGCCGGACGCGAGTTCAACCTCAACTCACCGCGGCAACTCGGCGAAATTCTTTTTGACATCCTGAAGATTTGCGAAAGCCCGAAGAAAACGAAAACCGGCCAATACGCCACGGACGAACAAACGCTTTTGGCATTGGCTGGAGAACACGAAATCGTGCGCCGCCTGTTGGACCACCGCACCATGACGAAATTAAAATCGACCTATGTGGATACATTGCCTCAGGCGATTTGGCCGCGCACCGGCCGCGTGCATACAACGTTTTTTCAAGTGGCCACCGCCACCGGCCGGCTCAATTCGCAAAATCCAAATCTGCAGAACATTCCAATTCGTTCCGAACAAGGGCGGGAAATTCGCAAAGCTTTTGTCCCGCGAGACGACGAGCATCGGCTGCTGTCCGCGGACTATTCCCAGATCGAGTTGCGCATCATCGCCGCATTGAGCCGCGAACCGGCAATGCTCGAGGCATTTCACAGCGGCGTCGATATCCATACCGCCACGGCCGCGAGGGTTTATGGCGTAAACTTGCCGGAAGTTAATTCTGAAATGCGCCGCAAAGCCAAAATGGTCAATTATGGCATTGCCTATGGCATGTCGGCATTTGGACTCTCGCAACGCCTTGGGATTCCCCGGAAAGAAGCCGCCGCGATTATCGATCAATACTTCGCCCAGTTCCCCGGCATTCGGAAGTACATGAGCGACACGGTGGTGTTCGCGCGGGAAAATGGCTACGTGGAAACGATCACTGGACGGCGCCGTTACCTGCGCGACATCCGATCGGCCAATGCCACCGTGCGCAATGCCGCCGAACGCAATGCCATCAATGCTCCGATTCAAGGCAGCGCCGCAGACATGATTAAAATCGCCATGGCCCAGATACATCGCGAGCTGGTGGAACGCGGTTTGAAAACGCGCATGGTTCTGCAAGTGCACGACGAACTTCTCTTCGATCTGCATCGAACCGAAGAGAAAGAGGTGCTGCCGCTCATCGAAGAGAAAATGAAGACCGCCATCGATCTGGATGTGCCGATCGTGGTGGAAATGGGCACCGGTCGAAATTGGCTCGAAGCGCATTAAGCCGTCTCTACGGCGCAACAACTCGGCGAGAGACCATCGTGACCCTGCCGGCCAGGATGACGGCACCGCTTCAATGAAAAATCCAAACTGGACGATGATTGTTCCGCGGCAAATTTGCGAAGCGGCAGGGGCCGGTTTCTTCCGGTTCCTACCGTTCCTGTGAAAAACGACACTTCCGTTTTTCGCGCCGTTAAGCTTACTTAGAGGCGGTGATTGATAACGAGACAAGGCTGGCCGAATTCCTTCCGCAGCTCAAATCCAGCGAGTGGATCGCCTTAGACACGGAAGCGGACAGCTTGCATGCCTACCCGGAAAAACTCTGCCTCATCCAGATCAGCATTGTTCCGGGTGATTTTCTCATCGATCCGTTGGCGGGCGTTGATCTCTGGCCTTTGCTCAAGGCGTTGAAACACCGCGAATTGATTCTTCATGGCGCCGATTACGACCTGCGCCTGCTTTTTCGCGGGTATCATTTCGTGCCGGAAAAGGTTTTCGATACGATGTGGGCGGCGCGGCTTTTGGGGCATAAGGAATTTGGCCTGACGCATTTGGTTGCCAAATATTTGGGGGTCTCACTCGAGAAAGGCCCTCAAAAAATGGATTGGGCCCGGCGGCCTTTGACACAACGAATGGAAAATTACGCGCGCAATGACACACGGTTCCTCAAGCCACTGGCCGACATCCTCCGGCAGGCGCTGATTGAAAAAGGCCGGCTGAGCTGGCTCGAAGAAGTTTGCACTCGGGTCATTTCCGAAAGCGCGCAACCTAAAGTGCAAAACCCGGACGAAGTCTGGCGCATCAAAGGCAGTGATCGCCTCGACCGCCTCGGCATGGCCATTCTCCGCGAATTATGGAAATGGCGCGAACAGGAAGCGGTCACCGCGAACAAGCCCCCTTATTTCATTTTCAGCCACGAAGCGCTCGTTCATCTCGCTTCGGGTCTGGCCAAATCCAAGCCAATGCAGCATTTGATTCCATCGCACGTTTCTCCTTCCCGCCGCGCCCGGCTTTCCGAAGCGGTTCATCGCGCGCTGGCTTTGCCACCGTCGGAACATCCCCATTCGCGCAAGAGCCAGCCTTTGCGTTTGACGCGTGCGGAACAAGTGCGATTTCAAGAACTGAAAACACACCGGGATCATAAGGCTCAGTCGCTCGACCTCGATCCCACATTGATCGGCAGCAAAGCCAACTTGATCGCGCTGGCGCGGGATTGGGAGACTTCAAAAAATGACATGATGCGCTGGCAACGCGAGTTGCTCGAAGCGGACTCTTGAATCCTCCGATCGCGCATCAGATGCGCTGAGGCACGCGAAAAGGAGACCGCGGCGCTTGCCTGGGGCGCTGCGGATGTTTCGAGTTCGAAGGACGAAACGACGAAGTGCGGCTCAATTGGAAATCCTGGAGCCGATTTCCTTAAGCGCTTTAATGTGCTGCCGTTTCGAGGCCGAGCTGAGCGGGTTTCCCTTTAGATAAACCTGAATGAATGGCGCAAACCGTTGCTCGGTATCTTTCCGCGCCATTTCCACCAGCGGCGCGAGATCGCGAATCTTGTTTTGTTCGAGCGAAAGGAAATAGAGATTTTTCAACCCATCCAGCGGTGCAAGATCGGCCACCGCATTTTCATTCAAAGAAAGCGAGGTCAGACTGCGGAGCCCATTGATCCCGCTGATGGAGGTGACTTTGTTGTCGTCGAGATAAAGCGTGGCCAGCCGCGGCAATGCAATGATCGGCGAGATGTCATTGATTTGGTTCGTGGAGAGATAAAGCGACATCAGGTTGGTGAGGGACGCGAGCGGACGCAAGTTGGAAACGCGGTTATTGGAGAGCTCGATGTACTGCAAGCCGGGCACATCCGCGAGGGGCGCGATGTCCGAGATTTGATTATGGGAAATGTTTAAATACTGGAGTTTGGTCAGGCCTTTCAAAGGGGACAAATCGGAGATTTGATTTCGCCCCAACTCGAGGGAAGCCAGATTCAAGCATTTCTCGAGGCCGGCCAGGTTGGTGATGCCCAATCCAACCGCCTGGATAGTGGAAAGATTGGCCAGGTCGGATTCGGTGAGCGGCTTGTCATTGTCGCGCTTGTCGAACACGAACTTCCGCACCGCCGCTTCCAGACGTTTGTCGGCAAAGAGCGACGGAGCATTTGTCTCGGCGGCGATTGCAGCCCAATGCAGTTGAACCAAGACCAGGACGGAACAGAATTGAATAACTCGTTTCATAGCGGCGATTCGAATTTCAATCAGGTTTTTGCGATTTCATAATTGCGGCAAACTGAAACCACGCGACAAGAAAAAACTTCATCTTAACATCGCGATTTCGAGAAGGCGGCGGCCCATCGAACGCCTCGTCGCTCCGACAAAGCGCCCGATTTGCAGAGCCGGCTTGCTCGTTCTCAAGCGCATTTTCGCACGGTCAAGGCGCTTCGAAG
>JBFMDG010000283.1:0-8908 GCA_040754135.1 Verrucomicrobiota bacterium | reverse complement strand
GCTTCGATGTCCACCCGTTTCGCACGACCAAAGTGGAGCATTGGATGGATCACCTGACCAACAGCCGCCGCACTTTTTTGAAGCTGATCGAGAAAGCGCGCTCGTTCGATGAAGGGGCGGCGAAGCAAATGATTGCCGATCGCAATTACCAGGCGCTCGACCAAATGGTCATCGAGCATTTGCTGGGCAGCTGAATTGCGCCAGGCAGGGGATAACCAGGAAATCAATCCGCGTTATCGGCCAGGACGGCGTCGTTCAGTTCGACGAGAAAATTCGGGAGCGCCGACTGAACGCGATTCCAATTGGGAATGAGCGGAGCGCCGAGCGGATCATCGAGAAATCCCTTGGCCGCGACGCGAATGCTGCGCACGAAAGTGTTCACCGCCACTTCCTCCTCATGCCGATCGAATTGCAATCCGTTGATAGCCGCATCGGCCGCATAATGGCGAATGGCATCTTCGGCGCGACGCAAATAAGCGCTCAGCAACGTATCGAAGACGCCGCTGTCGAGTTTGATGCCTTCCGCGGCCATGGTGCGGAAAATCGATTTCGAGATATCGATCGCCATTTTGTTCAATCCTTTTTCCGGATCGCGCACGGAAAGCTCCTGATGTTTATGCTCGTAATTCTCGCACAACTCGGCCTGGCAAATCGATTTCGCCGCTGAGTTGCGGAAGACGTCGGCCAGCAAACCGACTTCGAGGCCCCAGTCGGCTGGAATCCGGTTGCGCCGGACCAAATCGAGATCCATGGAAAATTCTCCCGCCAACGGGTAGCGGAATGTGTCCATGTAAATCAGGAACGGATGCGGACCGAGAATGCTTTCCAACGATCGGACCAGCGGGGTCATCATCAGGCGCATGACGCGCCCGTGCAACTTGGCGCCGTAGCGCGCGTAATAGCCTTTGCAAAAATCGAAGCCGAGCCGGGGATGAGCGACGGGATAAATCAGGCGGGCCAGAAGCTCTCGATTGTAGCTGACGATATCACAATCATGCACCGCCACCATTTGCGCCTGTTCACTGGCCAGCACGAAGCCGAAGCAGGTCCAGACATTTCGACCTTTCCCCGCGGGCCCAACCATGAGATCGGCTTCCTCGAGCTGTTTGTAGAGCCGCTGCATGCGCGGGCCATGGAGCCAAAGCAGCGTCGGCTTCTGTGGCAATTGAGCAAAAAATCGCCGCGCCTTTTTCCATTCACGCAAACTGGCGTGATCGATGCCAATGATGATTTGCTGCAAATAACGGACGTGTCGCAGGTGCCGGACGATGCCCCGCAAGGCCCGCGTGCCCAGTTCGCGCGCGTGACATGGCAGCACCAAAGCAATCGGCGTCTCCTGAGAAAACTCCGTCAGCTCGGCTTCCAGACGCGTCAGATGCATGCGCCCGAGGCGATGCAACGTGGCAATGGCTCCAGTTTGAAAAAAATCCGACATGCAGACGTAAGATTAAACAATCATTACCGCAGCACCTCAAGTGTTTGCTCCAACTTTTTTCAGAGAATTTCATGCCGAAAAAATGCGTTCGAACGCCACCTGGCGGGCGGCAAATGCAAAATGCAAAATGCAATTTGACGATTTCCGATGGCTAAACTCGGCCGAACAAAACGGTTGGCATCGGATCAAATCGGAAGGCGCAACAGAACAGAAAGCGGAGCCCCGGAATCGCCGGCTAGAGCGGGCTAGAGCGCGAGGTAAAAAACAGTGTCGCCGATTTTGAAGGTTTGGTTCGGACGGAGCGTGACCGGTTCTTTGATGCGCCGGCCATCGACGTAGGTGCCGTTTTTGGAGTTCAGATCTTCGAGCACGAAGGCCGATTCCCCGCGCGTGAGCCGGCAATGTTTGCGCGAGGCTTTCGAATCTTTGATGACGATATCACACTCCGCGCTGCGCCCGATGACAACGGTCTTGCGTCGCTGAAGGCTCGTCTCGATCGGCGTGCCGGAACGGCCTTCGGCCACCTTCAACGCTTTCGGCATCGGGTCGGATTTCTCGGGCATGACGGGGAATGTAGGCAAACCCGCCGGGCCATGGCAAGTCTCCCGAATCCCAAAATGGACGCACCCACAATGACCGATGGATTCATCCCGTTTTCACTCGATGGAAAGTGCGGAAGGGTTTTCCAGGTTCGACATATTGATTCGCTCATTGGCCTCCCCGGAGTGAGTTGCCGATTCGTCTGAAATTTCCGCTTTCAAGTTTATTGGCTGCATCGATACTTCGCGCATGGACCAACGACCGGACCTTGCAAATAATCTGTGGCGCAAGACCGAGGCTTTCAACAAAAGCTGCGAGAGCGACGACCTGGCAGCGATTGATGCTCCTTCAAAAAGTCGAAGCGAGTTGTCCCACTGCGGTTCTGTCCATGACCGCGGGATGCAAATAGGGCGCGCCTGAACCCGGCACATTTTCTTTCCCCTTGAATTCAAAGCGCACGACTATCGAGCCTCGACGGCAGGAAAAACCTGTTCCGGCGCGATGGCGCGATGAGGTTGAAAAAGTTCTCATCTCAGCTCGGGAATTGCGCGGACGGTTGCCGGCGATGGCGCGCCAGATTGAAACGGATTTCACCGGCCGCGATATGGTGGTTGTGTCGCTGTTAAATGGCACGGTCATGTTTCTGGCCGATTTGATCCGGCATCTTAATCTGCCCTTGCGCCTCGATTTCATGGGCGTGTCCAGCTATCGCGAAGGGACGGAATCGCGAGAATTGATTTTTACCAAAGAGCTCCGGCTTGATGTGCGCGGGCGCGACGTGCTGCTGGTCGATGACATCCTCGATACCGGCAAAACTCTCACTTGTGTTTTAAACAAATTGCGGCAGCTTAAGCCCCGCGCGATCCGGACCTGCGTGTTGCTGGACAAGCCGGCGCGGCGCATCGAACCGGTCGAGGCGGATTACGTCGGCTTTCAAATCCCGGATTTATTTGTGGTGGGGTACGGATTGGATTTTGCCGAGCGTTATCGCAACCTGCCCTTTGTGGGCGTGCTCAAGCCGGAGATTTATGCCGAGGCCGGCGCAGCGGTTGAAAGCGTCGAGCCGCGCCCAAAAACGCGTCCCAGGTAATTCGGAATTCGCGAGTGTTTCCAATGAGAGTGTCCGTGCATTTTTATTCCTACTTCCGCGACCTGACCGGTTGCGAGGCCACGGTTTCCGAGTTGCCGGATGGAAGCACCGTTGACGATTTGGTCGAGGCGGTGCTGGCGCGTTTTCCCAAAATGGCCGGGATGCAAAAAGCCATGCTCATTGCCGTGGGCGTGGAATATCAGAGCCGGAATCATGTGCTGCAAGCGGGCGATGAGGTCTCGTTTTTTCCGCCGGTGCAAGGCGGCTGAGCGCATCGACTGGCATTGGATCATGGCATGTTGCGCGAATTGAAAATCACGAGCGAAGCGATCGATGAAAGCGCTCAGGTGCATCGTCGTTCCGCTTCGAGCCGCATGGGCGCGGCGGTCTATTTCACGGGCATCGTGCGGGGACTGGAGGAGGCGGAACCGATTGTGGCGATCGAGTATGAAGCCTTTGTCAAAATGGCCGAACACCAGTTTCACCTGCTGTTCGATCAATTGGAAAAGCGCTGGCCGATCGAATCGGTGCGGCTGATCCATCGCATCGGCCAGGTTAAGGTGGGCGAACCGTCGCTCTGGGTGGAAATCGTGGCACCGCATCGGGCTGAAGCCTTTGCCGCCTGCCAATGGTTAATCGATGAAATGAAGCGGGTGGTGCCCATCTGGAAAAAGCCGGTCATTTTGGGCTCGTCAAGGTGAGCCCGGTCCCGTAGCTTTCTGCGATTCCCACTCTGGAAATTTCTGTCTCGGGATCGCAACTTTTGGAACTTTGAGTTGTATAAGAAACGAAACTTGAATCATTTGTCCGATGGCTTTTGTCTCGATAAAAAATGTTTTGGCGCAAGCGGCGCTGGCCGACCCCGGTCAGTTTGCGGAATGGTCGAAAGCCTGGCGCGTCGCCAATGAAAACGGCGCCCCGGAATCGCTCGTCAGCTTTTTCAGTCGCGAAGCCGGCCTTTCCGAAGAACTCTTCCTCCAGCGCCTCGCACAAACCCTCGGATGGCCTTACCTCGACCTGCCCCGCATCACCGTCACCTCCGAAACACAAAAACGGATTTCCACAAAGGTCGCCTTTCAATACACCGTCATCCCCACGCAGTCCGACAATGGCACGCTCCAGGTGGCGGTGAGCAATCCTTTCGATCCCGCCCTACTTAATGCCGTCGAGTTCGATGCCCAATGCCCGGTGCAATTCGCTCTCGCTCCCAAAATCGAAATCGAAAAAGCCCTCAAAAAATATTACGGGGTCGGCGCCGAAACACTCGACGAAATCGCCGAGGATGAACCGCTCGAAATTCTCGTGGGCGAAGACAAGGAAATTACCGAAGGCGATCAAGAAGCGAGCGTCATCAAGTTCGTCAATCAGATCATCTGGGAGGCGTTCAAGGACCGCGCCACTGACATTCATTTCGAACCGGCCGAAGATGAACTGCGCATTCGATACCGCATCGATGGCATTCTCCACCAGGCGCCCATGCCGCCGCAGCTCAAGCGCTATCAATCGGCCATCATTTCGCGCATCAAAGTCATGTCAGGCATGGATATCGCCGAGAAACGCTTGCCCCAGGACGGACGCATCAACGTGCGCATCAAAGGCGAGGAAATCGACATCCGTGTTTCGACGGTTCCGACGGTTTATGGCGAGAGCGTTTCTTTGCGTTTGCTGACGCGGGGCAAGATTTTTCTGAGTCTGGACAAGCTGGGTTTCTCGCCTCAGGAAGAGAGCGCCATTCGCGAGGTCATCGTCAAACCGCACGGAATTCTCCTCGTAACCGGTCCGACCGGTGCGGGCAAATCGACCACACTTTACGCCTGCCTCAGCTCCATCAACTCGGTGCACAAAAGGATCATCACCATTGAAGAGCCGGTCGAGTATGAACTGAAAGGGATCAATCAAATTGCCGTGCGGCCCGAAATCGGCCTGACCTTTGCCATGGGTTTGCGGCATATCCTGCGGCAGGATCCGAATGTGATCATGGTCGGCGAAATCCGCGATCTGGAAACGGCGGAGATTGCCATTCGGGCGGCGTTGACGGGACATTTGGTGTTGAGCACGCTGCACACGAATGATGCGCCGAGCGCCTTCACGCGATTGATCGACATGGGCATCGAACCGTTTCTGGTGGCTTCATCGGTGGAAGCGGTTTTGGCCCAGCGCCTGGTTCGCATGATTTGCCCGCACTGCAAAACCGAACAGAAAGTCGAGAAGGATTATTTGCGCCGCATCGGATTTCCGGCCGATGAAATCGACAGCGCCAAATTCTGGAAAGGGGCCGGATGCGAGGAGTGCCGTCAACTCGGTTATCAGGGCCGCATGGGCATTTACGAATTGTTGCTTCTCAACGAAGCCATCCGTCCGCTTATTCTCAATCGGGCGCCTTCCTCGACCATTGCGCAATGCGCCATTGAAAATGGCATGCGCACGCTCCGCACCGACGGCTGGAACAAAGTGCGCGCCGGCCTCACCACCATCGAAGAAGTGCTGCGCGTCACCCAAACTGAGGAACACCTCAATGCTCTCGTGGGCGATACCAAAGCCGAAGTGTGGGTAAAATAGTGAAGCGCTCCAACCTGCATTCGTGCAACGTTCTGGAATTGCGGCCTGAAACCCGCAAGCTCTGGCACTTCCGCACTGATGACCGCGACGTCAGCCTCGCCAGCGAGTTTGCCGCGCCGTCTCCCGCGCCACTGCCGCCGAAAGTGGTCACAAAAGACTGGCATGCGCTCTTTCAAAAGAAGCTGAACATTGCCTGGCTGCCGGCCAATCAGGTTTTTCTGCGCGTGGTGCAATTGCCGGCGGCCGATCCGGTCGAGTTGCGATCGATGGTCGAATTCCAGCTCGAAAAAATTTCTCCGCTGCCTGTCACGCAAATCGTCTGGAGCATGGAGTTGCTGTGGTCGGCCAACGAGACTCCCGAAGGATTAAAAACAGTGGTGGTTTTGATCGCATCGCGCTCCGCGGTAGAAGCTTTTTTGGGGCGGCTGGAGGGGGAAGGTTATTTTCCGGATCGTCTCGAATTGCCGGAGTTGCATCAGTTGCTGGTCACGCGCGTGGAGGAAGATGGCGTGTGGGTGTTTCCGAATGCGGAGAACAATCTTTGTTTGATGGCCTGGTGGACTGGCGGCGCGCTGCAGAATTTGCAGTTGGTGCATCTTCCCGCGGGGGAAGGCCGCAGCCGATTTCTCAACGAACAGCTCACCACCATGGCTTGGGCCGGCGAAATTGAAGGCTGGCTCACTCCGCCAACGCGGGTTCATCTGGTCGCCGATCCTGTGACCGCTGCCGAATGGGAACCGGGGCTGAGAGATTGGTCTGGCCAACCGGTGCAGATGCAGGCTCCGCTCGATAAAGATGAGCTCGCCCGGCTGGCAGCGCGCCGCGCCGTGCGTGACGAATCACAGGCCAATCTTTTGCCAGGAGAGTTTGCCACGCGTTACAAGCAGTTATTCGTGGACCGGCTGTGGATGCGCGGCGTGGGTGCGGCCGTGCTTGTGTATATGGCGGGAGTTTTGATCTACCTCGGGGCGCTCGAAGTCCTCAAACTCCAGCAAAGACGGGTGGAAAATCAGGTGAAAGGGGTGGCCGGAAGCTACACCAACGCACTGCAGCTCAAGGCGCGCATCGAGGTCCTCCAGGAACAGCTCAATCTGAAATATGCCGCGCTCGATTGCTGGAAAATTACGGCGGAATTGCTCCCGGCCAATCTCACATTGAACCGGCTGAATTTTCAAAATGGCAAACTTACCCTTCAAGGTGTCGCTCCCGCCGATCAGCCGACCTTGGTTCAGGATTACAACCAGGCGCTCCGGAAAGCAACCGTTCGGGACCAGCCACTCTTCAGCAATGTCAATCCGCCCAAACTCGGGAGCCAGAGCCAGACCGGCGGCGGCCAGATGTTCGGCTGGTCTTTTGATTGTGAATTGAACCGCATGGACATGGAATGAACGCGTTTCTCGCCAAACTCAATCTGCGCCCGCAAGAACAGCGGTTTCTCGCCGTCATCGCGATCGTAATTTTCATTGCGCTCAATGTCTGGCTCGTCTGGCCGCTCTTCGATGATTGGATGATCGTGCGCAACCGCACTTTCGCCGCGCGCGACATGCTGCGCCAATATCAGTCGGAAGTCGAAAAACTTCCTCTTTACCAGGCGCGCCTCAAACAACTCGAAAACGTCGGAATGGATGTCGTTTCAGAAGAACAAGCCCTCCAACTGCAACGCATCATCCAAAATCAGGCCACCGCCAATGGTGTCTTCCTGACCTCGATCGAACCGAGGTCCAAAACCGCCGGCGTTTCGACGAACCAATTCTTCGACGAGCATGCGCTGGTGGTCCGCACAAGCACCGGCAACAAAGAGCTGGTCAATTTTCTCGTCAGCCTCGCTTCGAGTGAATCGATGATCCGCGTGCGCGAACTGTCGATTCAGCCGGATTCCAGTGGCACCAAATTGCAAAGCAGCATCACCTTCGTGGCCAGCTATCAGAAGAAGCCGGCTGCAACCAAACCGGCCGCAGTGGCCGCCAGGAGAAAAACATGAAAGACCGCCTCCATTTCCATTTCCTGCTATTCCTCGCGAGCAGCTTGCTGTGCGTCGCGCCCGTCGGCACCCTGGCTCAGACCGATGGCAATGCGGATCCCAATGCCAACCCTTTGCCTTCACCGCCCACACTTACCAATACCACGCCCAGGCGTTTCTCCCGGCCGGGCGCCTCGAATTTGCAACAACGCCTTCAAGTGATCACAAATCGCGCGGGTTTTCCGCCGTCGCCCGGCGCCGTGCCCCCTTCGCTCCCTGTTCCCGGGGCTGCCGTGCCCGGCGCGCCAACGACCCCTGCAACGGCGCCAACGGTGCCAACGACCCCAGCGACGGCTTCGACCAACGCGCCAACCCCGGCGGGTCAGACCATTCCGCCAGCGCGTCAGGCGGTTGCGCCTCCGGCCATTCCCACTCCGACCTTGCCGACTCCGGGAGTGCCAACGCCAGCGCCCGGAACACAGCCGGTCGTAGGACAGCCTGCGGCTGCGGCGGGGCAAGTGCCAACGGGGACCCCTCAAGCGGGCGCAACCCAACCCGCCGGCGCGGGCGCCGCTCCGGGTGAACAGATGGTTTCAGGCGAAATCATTTCCGTTCAAGGCATGCCGCTCGATCAATTCTTTGATCTCTATTCCTCAATTTCCGGGAGGATTATTTTGCGGCCCTATTCTTTACCCGGCGCGCCGCAAGGCATCACGCTCAAAGCGCAAGGCAACTTGACCAAGAAAGAAGCCATCTTCGCCATGGACGGCGTGCTCGCGCTCAACAATATCGCCATGATTCCGATCGCCGAAAAGTTCGTGAAAGCATTGCCCTCCAACCTCGCGCCACAAGAAGGCGCTGAACTCGGGAACCTCGAAGGCGAACAAATGCAGGTGATCGAACAATTCGTCACCCAAATTGTGAAATTGAAAACGCTCAAGCCGTCGGAGTTGAGCCCGCTCCTGACGACGTTCACACGGATGCCGAGCGGTGTGACGGCATTTGACAACAATCAGACGCTCGTTTTGCGTGATTACGCTTCGAACGTGAAACGCATGATGGAGATCATCGAAAAGGTCGATGTGGTGGTCGAATCGGATTACCGGCTGGAAGTCATTCCCATTCGCTACGGCAAAGTGGCTGATCTTTACGACACGATGAATGGCTTGATCTCAGGAGGAGGAGGCGGCGCGACCAGCACCACCGGCACGACGGGCACGCAACCGGTTGGCTCGACGGTGACGGGGGGCAGGCGGGGTGGTTTTGGTGGCGCCTCGCGTTTTGGTGGCAGCCAGTTCGGAGGTTACGGTGGTGGCAGCTATGG
>JBFMDG010000282.1:0-8909 GCA_040754135.1 Verrucomicrobiota bacterium | reverse complement strand
GCGCAGGCTGACATCGGCGCCGGCGGCGAGGCGCACGTGTGCGCCATTCGTGGTCACTGTGGAATTGAAGGAAATGTTGGCGCCTGTTTCGAGGGTGAGTCCCGCGGTGTTGGTTCCGTTTTGACCGGCGAGATTAATCGCTCCGGTAAGGTTGAGATGGCCGGTTGAAACCAGCGCGGCGTTGCGCGGGGTGGCGATGGTGCCGGTGACCAATTCGGAACCGAGGCCGCTTTGCAGTTCGAGGAGGAGATCGGTGGCGGCGATGGAAACGTTTTGAACAGTGGTGCGATCGCTGCCGGTTTGGCGGAATCGAATATTGCCATTGCTCGAGGACAAATTGGTGACCAGCACCTGGCCGTTGGCGGTGTTGTGGAGCGTGAGGTCACCGAACGCGGTGTTCACCGTCAGAGTCGAAGCCGCCGTGAGTAAGGGAGCGCCGCCGCCGATGCCGGTTTGCGCCTGGAGTGTGAGTGTGGCGGCGCGGATGCCCTGGCCGGTGATGTTGCCACCGGTCGAGGTGATCGTCATCGTGCCGCTCGTTTCGAACCGCGTTGTGGTGATGTTTCCACCCGCGGTGAGCTGCGCATTTCCTGACGCGTTGGTCAGATTGCGAACATGGATGGCATCGGCTTCGTTGACCGTCAACGTGCCGCTGCCCGTGATTGCTCCGTCGAGAGTCGTGACCGCCGTCTTGATATTGATATTGCTGCCGGCGGTGGTGGTCAGTGTATTCGTCGTCAGCGTCACAGCCGGTTGGGTGGTGATGAAACGGCCCGCACTCAGAGTGATGCTGTTGGAGGAAGTGGTGTTGGTGGCGACGGTAAGGTCGTTGTCCGCCGCGCCGATGATGTTGTCGATGGTGCGGCTGTATCCCACGATGCCGGTATTGATTACGAGATTCCCGCCGTGGATGGCGCCATCGAGCGTACTGGAGCGTCCGATATTGATATCGACAAGTTGATTCGCGCGGATGGTGAATGGGGCGAGGGACGGATCGCGGCCGGCGGTGATTTTCACGACACCGTCGGCGCCTTTGGCGACGATCTCGTTGCCGGAGGAGTACCAGGCAGGGTTCGCGCCCACAACGCCGCCGAACGCTTCCATTTCGATGCTTTGCACCGCGGCGACGGTGCCGGGGTTGTTGAAATAAATATTTCCGGCCAACTCGGGCGTGAGAATGGGGGTGAGCACCGGGCTGCCTGCGGCCACGGTGTAATACGGAGTCCAGGTAAAGACCGATTGGTCGGCGACGATGCGGACGTTGTCGTAATAATACATCGTGCCGAGGCCGGGCTCCTGAGTCGTGGAGTAAAACACTTCGGTCTGGAGCGTCTCGGCGTTGTAGGCCCAATAACGGAACCGGCGCGTCACTGGATCCTGCCAGTTGTAGAGCGTGTCGCTGCCGAGTTCCTTCGTGTACATCAAACCCGTGGAATCGACGAAGAGTTCGTAGCCAGTCCGCGAATCCTTCACCACTTTGTAAACGAGTTGCAGCACGGGCACGAGGTCAAGCCCGGCACCACCCGACACGGCGACCAAAGCTCCATTCACCAATTGGAACAAGCCACCCTGGTTTTCGATCGGGCTGTCCTTGTAATAAATTTCGCCATTGGCGGTGTTGCGGTACTGGTAGTAACCGGCAGCAACGCCTTCGGTAATGCGATTGCCACGCGCGACAAGCTTGACGGTTTCGAGCAACGGCGCGCTGATGCCATCGAGCCCGTCCATGATCGTAATGTTCCCCGCATTCGAAATGAGCGTGAGGTTGCGGGTGGCACGCAAGTCGGCATCGACAACGAACGAAGCATCGCCTTCAAAGGTGACATCTTCAGCGACCAAACCTCCCGAAGTGAGGAAGACCAATTTCGTTGAGGAGAGTTGGATTCCTTGTGGTGCGACAATGCCGCCACTGATTTCAATCACGTCTGGCGCATTGATTCGCACGTAGCGGCCCGCGGTAATCGTGGCCTCGCCACCGGCCCGTGGGAGAATCACAACGCCGCCCGCATCGGTGTTAATGGTGACATCGGCATTCGGGGCGGGTGCGAGGATGCGCACGATTTCGATGGAATCGAGCGAGTGAATTGTGACCGAGCCCGCCACGGCGTGAATGTTCAAACCTTGCAAACCTGCCGATCGTTCACCGGCGCCGTCAAAATCATTTATGACGACGTCGCCCGATTGCACTGTGAGTTCGGCGAGCGTGTTGCCCGACACATCGAGCGCGTTGACGCTTGCGCCGGTAATGCGGATTTCGTCGCCAATCAAATCGAGGTCGTCTTCGTCCTCCGATTGAATGCGGACCGTCCCTGTGGCGGTGACGGTGATATCACCCAAGGAGGTGAACGTGCGGGTGAGCGTGACGATTTCGAGGGCATCACTGGCGGCTTGTGCCGGGGAGAGTCCCAGAGTCAGCAAAAGCGCTTCGATCAACGAGCGGGCTGGTTCAAGGGGCAAAGCCTGTGCTTCGGCAAGATTGAGATCAGGCGCATTCGGCGCCAGATAATTGACGGCGCGCAACGCGGCATTCAACAACTCCAGTCGATACGCATCCAGCTCCGCCTGAGTCGCGGCGTAAAATCCGGCGATCAACGGGCCGGCATCGATCGATCCGCCGCTGGTCAGGACAATGTCGTTTTCCTCGAGGTTCGTCAGGATGCGAATTTCGCCCACGGTCAGATCGCCGCCGGTGGTGATGCGGACGGCGCCGCTGACAGCCGTGACTTTCTCGATGTAGAGCGGCGCAGTGGACGGCCGATTGATCGTGATATCGCCGGGCGTGGTCGCCACGATGGAGAGCGCGTTCGTCTGCGGCGTGAGAGCGAATCCGCCAGGGACAGTCAGGTTCAACTGATCGGCCACCATGATGCCGGCCGAATTGAAGATGCCCCTTTGCAACAGCACGTTGATGTCGCCCTGACCGGCGGCTTCGATGTAATCGAATGTCACCACCGCAACGCCGGATGTTTTCGGATAAGTGAGCAGCGTGATGTCGTCCTCATCGCCGCCGCCCAGCGAGCGGACATTTTGAGCGTGGAGCGAGCCGAGGACAGCGATCGATATTGAGCCGTTTGGCGCCAGAATATTTTGCAGCGTGGTGTCGCCTTGATTGACGATGCTGATGTCGCCTGCGCTGCTCAGCGTGACGTTGAGGAAGGTGGCGGCGGTATTGGCGGCGAATCCGAAACTGGCCGTGGCGTTGAGCGTGTTCGCGCCGAGGATTCCGCCGGAATGGGCGATGAGACCGGAAGGCGCGTTCAAATTCAATGTGCCGAGCGTGGCGATGCTTGAATTCGGCAGCAGGATGTCACCCCACAAAGCGCCGGCGGAAATGTTGATCTCACTGTTGAGCGTATTGAGATCGGTGTAAATGTCGCCGATCACGTTGCCGGTGCCATCGAGGCCGGCATCGATATCGATCAAATGCCCGGCATTGATGACGCCACGAACGGTGATGTCGTCATTGGCGCGGAGGAGCGCTTCTTTGGAGGCGAAGATTTCGCCATCGAAGGTGAGGCTGGTTCCGGAGGTGAGTGACACGCGTCCGAGCGCCGAGGCACTGCCGCCATTGACGCTGATGTAGCCCGAGGAAGTGACGGCCAGCTCCTCGGCAGCGTTCAAGGTCACCAGCGACGTGGCCTTCAGTTCGGACCGGGCTGGCAGCGTGAGCGGATCGGTCGCGCCCGCCGGAAGGACGCCGTTCAAGAGGAGATCGCGCCCGGCATTCACCGTCAGCAAACTGTCCGTGCCGTAGGCGTTGACGATGCCCTGAAGGAGAATGTCGCGTCCGCCATCGAGGCTGATCTGGCCTGAGGCGCGAATGGTGTCCTGGCCAAAAGTTCCGAAATCGCGTGCCGTGCCCTGGTCGTAAATTCGGCTGGTGAGGAACACGAGTTGATCCTGCGTGATGAGCTCGGTTAACCAGCGCGTGACCGGTTTGTAATCGACCACCTTGACCTGAGTATCGAAAGTTTCGTACTTCGGCCGGATTCCGAAAATGTCGGTTGGCGTGCTGACCCACTGATATTTCAAAATGCGCCGAGTGTCCGAGATCGGGAGCGCACGGCTTGCCCAATCGAAGTGATAGTTGCGGAAGGTTTCGGTGAGATTCTGATCAAATTCCCAGCCTGAGCCTTCCGCCAAGGCCAGGAATTGAGCGTTAAAGTTACTGTTCCCGATATTGTAGAAAGTACTGCTGGTGGGAATATTGCCAAAAAAGGAACCGCTGCCCAGGTTGTCATTCGGACCGATCAACCCGCTATCCCGTTCATGGGCGCTTGCGCTGATGAGGAGGACTTCCGTCGGCTTCAGGCCGGAGATTCGAGAAGAGGCGTTGCTGAAAATGAACCATGTCGATCCATCCGCCCCATCAAAGTCGCCGCCGAAGAACGAGATGTTTCCGGCCAGGAGTATCAGGCCACTGATAGTGTATTCCTCCTCGCCTTCGCCGATTTCGTCCGAGTCGTAATATCCGGTAAAGCTTACCCAGAGAATCTGAACCGCATAACCAAAGTACTCGCGTCTTCCGACGGTTTCGAGCGAAGAGCTGACTTCCAACTGATTCTGGATCGTTTGCGTGCCGGGCGTCCCGGCGAGGAATCCCTGCGGCGAGTAAACCCGGCGGTTCAAGACATCCACCCCATTTTCCAATTGCTGGCCATACCAGAGTGGCACGAGCCGGAACTGCTGATTCGAGCGGCCGTCGTTGATGTTGAAGACGCGCTGGCCGTTATTCACGTAACTCACCTGCCAGCGCGAAGGCTGGTTATCAAAATCGATTTCACGATAATCGATGCCTCCGCTTGAATAATTTCGATCGAGTTGGTCGGAGTAAATCTGCGTGTAAAGCACGCGGCCGATGTCGTGGTAGCTGCCGACGGTTTCTTCGAAAATCACTGGCTCGCCCTGAGACACCGATCGCAACACATCGAGCTGCGCGCCGTCCGGCAGCCGGATGTATTTATCGTCGAGCCCCGGATGCGGCATGTTCACGATGACGAGGGGGCGATTGACCCACGGTGGAGTCCACGGTGTGACCGTGGGCACGCCATTAATGACGCGATATTCCTGCGGGCTGGCGAAGCTGAAGTTATAGAGCCGTTTATAACCGAGCGTGGCGAGGACGGCGTTGCGCTGCGCGTCGTTAATCTGATTCCAGGTCGCATCGGTCGCGGGCGCCGCCACATTGAATGCCGCCCAGTTGATTACGGGAATGCCGGCATCAAGGAAGCCCGCGGCGCCAGGAACGTTGCTTGGTCCAGTGGTATTGTTGTAATAATCGATATTCTCGATGAAGAACTCGCGGATGCGATTGGCGGGCGCGGCGTTCGGATTGTAATAGCCATCCTGGGTGAGCGTGACTTCGAATGTATGGAAGATGGTGCCGATACGCACCTGCTCGGTTCCGACCTGATCAATGACTTGAGTTGGAATCCAGCGCACTTCAGGAACGAGGATGAATCCGTTGGCCACCTGGCGCTGGCCCGTGATGACGGAGACGGTCGTGGGCGTTTGGGTGATCAACGGCACCGGGACGTTCACCTGGCCGTTACCCATTCCCGCGGCGGCATCGAGAGTGACATCGTAACCGGAGACGAAACGAATATTGCCACTGGCATCCACTCGAGCCGCGCCACTGATCCGGATGTCACCGCCAACGAGATCGGTTGTGGCGAGGTCCGTTCGAACCAACTGCGCGCCACTCCAGGCGGCATTCACACCCGCATAGAAATACATCGAGCCAAATGCCGTGACTGTGCCCGTGACGATCAGGTTGCTGACCGCATTGAAAAACACGGGCGAGCCGATGCCGTTGTTGATGAGAGAACCATCGACTCGAATCACTGTGCCCAGGATTTGCACCTGACCCGCGACTTCGACCAATGCGGCATCGAGACCATCCTGCGCTCCAGCGAGCAACACCGCGCCGGTGGGAGCGGTGAACGTGGCCGTGACATTGGCGCTGCGCCCTTTGATGCGTCCACCAGCCAGCACCGAGATGTTCGCTCCGGAGAAATCGATCGACCGCGACACGTTCACGTCGCCATCCACGAACACATCCCCGGTGGTGGTGACGCGCAGGTCGGTGACATCCGCAATAATGCTGGCGCCGACGAGCCGCGGCTGGCCGACGGTGCCGCTTAGGAGAATTGTTTGCGTTCCGGAAAGAGTGATGTTGCCGCCGTTGCCCGTGTTCAAAGTGCCGCCGGAAACGCGTTGCGGATTGCCGTTTTGATCCGGCGCGCCCAAGACCAGCGCGGTCACCAGAATGCTGACGTTCGAGGCGCTGGCTCCACCGGAAATGATCAATTGATCCTGCGCCGAAACAAATCCATCCACCAGCACAAGTCCGCCGGAATTGAGAGTGACATCGGATCCGGCGTCGCTCGAATCGACCAGCCCATAAATCAAAACATCCTTGGCCGTGGAAATCGCAATCGAACTGGGCGACGCGGCCGTGAATGCGCCCGCGCCCGTGGCATCGGAACGGATGAAGCTGAGCGCACTGACATTCAAGTCCACGGCGCTCGATCCTCCAGAGACACTCAAGGCGATCGAACGGCTCGCGAGCAGTGATCCACCCACTTGCGTATCCTGGCCATTGCTATCGACGGCTGCTCCACCCAGCGTGATCAAATCGCCAGCGTCGAGATCCAGCGTGGTGTTCGCGCCCGACCAAACGATTTGATTTTGCGCGTTGAGAGTCGCTCCGGCGTGGACGACGCCGATGACGCTGATCTGGTCCGCCGTAATTTCGATGGAACTGCCGGCCTCGCTCGTGAGGAGCTGCACACCCGCGGCCACTTCCACCAAACCAGCGGCGGTGATTTCGATTCGGGCCGGGACGGCGAGGAGAGCCCCTGCCTGAATCCGATCATTGCCTGATCCGAGAATGGCGCCGATTTGCACATCGCCATCGGAATCGATGACGAGCTGCTGACCTGCGGACGTCAGGCGAATTGTGCTGTTGTAAATCTCGACCAGGTTCCCAGCGTTCACTTCGAGCGAGCCGGTCACTTCCACGTCGCCGGTGATCCGCGCGAAATCGTCTGCATTGATTTGCGTTTCGAAATCGACGGCGTTCGCGGTCAAATAGGAACTGTCAACCACGCCGTTGATCTCCACGCCGTGACCTGTGAACAGGAGCAAACCGGCGCTCTGCACCTGGCCGGAGCCGGCCGCGAGGGTCAAGGTGCCGCTGGTCGCTTCGAGATCGATCAACGCAATATTCGGATTGCCATGGCCAACAAACCCGTCGATGACCACATCGTTGACACCGCGAATGACAATGGTGCCGCCAGCGCCAGCCGTTTGAATCTGGCTGGTGGGATCGATGCGCACGCTCGTCCGGCCGGCAACGATTTCCGTTCCCGCCGTGATGACGACTTGGTCGTTGGCTTCGATTCGCCCTTGCAAGGTGAGCGATTGGGACGCGGAGAGATTCACATCCGATCCCGCGCCGCGGGCGAGCACATCACCGCGCACAATGGCGTTGACACCGGCGCTGAATCCGATCGAGCCGTCGATCGTCTCGAGAACGCCAGTGGCTTCCAAATCGATATCGATGCCATCCGGCGAATTGCCGCTGTAAAGATTGATCGTGTTGTAAGCGACCACTTGTGCGGCGATGTAAAGTTTTCCGTTCGGTCCCGAAGGCGCGCCGATCGAAACAGTTGAGCCCGGTTGATCCGCCTGCACCGCGTAAAACAATCCCGAATGGAGCGTCGCCGTCGTGTCGAGACCGAGCAATCCGGCATTGACTGAAGTGTTTTGAATCTGGAATCGGTACGGCCCGGTGAAGAGCAGCTTCCCGTTCTTCAGTTTGATCTTGAGATCGGGATCGACGATGCCGGCGCTGGCCGGATCATCTGCCAATTCGGTGTAGGCCGCGCCCACCTGCCGATTCGGATTGGTGGAGCTGACAATGCTCAATGCGGCCGCTTCGAGCGCGACTTGCAAATCGGTCACCAGGTCGGCGATGCCCTGGTTATCGGCGGTGGCAGCCGCGGAAAGGAGGGCGCGTCCTTGCACGGCGAAATCCACTTTGTCGATGTAAAGATCGAGCGCGACGTCGCTGCTCAAACGGCCATTGGCATTTCCAATCCAGCCGAGCGGTTCGATTTGATTGGTGTGCGCCGGCGCGAGAATGTCGAGCCGTCCGGGCGCATTCAAATTGATCTGACTGTTCGGCAGAAGCGTGAGCAACTGTCCCGAGCCGAGCACTACAATGCCGCGGCCGGACAGATTCAAACCCTGCGCGGGATCGGGTTCGACGGGATCAATGCCACCGACGACATCGATCGAGAGGCCGGCCTGCAGTTCGAGTCCGATGCGCGCCTGGTGCGCCGCTTGAATGCGAATGGTGGACGCGCCGCCAAACCAATGGATGCGGCGTCCGAGGAACACGCCATCTCCATCGCGAATCGTTTCCACTTCGCCACCGGCAGCGAGCAGGCCAAAGACATGGGCATCGGCATCGGATTGGATGTCGATTGAGCCGTTCAGATTCTGCGTGCTGATTTCGCTGACCGCATGCACGAGCACGCCCACGTCCGAAGGATGCGTCCCGCCGAGGATTTCAACGCGCTGGCTGGCCCGGATGTAACCGCCCGTTTCCACAATTTCATTCTGGGCATTGAGTGTGTTGCCGCCGATAAAGGCGCGGCCCGCGGCCTGCACTCGCACGGTGGAGGGCTGATTGCCCCAAACGATGTGTTCGCCCAGGAGATCGCCATCAGTGTCGAAATCGAGCACACGCGAACCGCCGGAAACGATCGTCCCCATCATTTCGAGGTTGCCGCCGGCGGTGAGATTGACGCTGCCGCCGGAGCCATTCGAACTGAAGCCACCGGCGTTCAATCCGCCGGAAGTGGTAACCACAAGACTGACCGGATTGTTGGCAACAAGAT
>JBFMDG010000281.1:0-8913 GCA_040754135.1 Verrucomicrobiota bacterium | reverse complement strand
TAGGTCTAATCTTTCACCTGCGACCAAGGGTTTGGCAGGGCCAATCTTCAACTGCGGGAAACTCGACCAAAGAACAGAGAGAAGCCTCATAAACTTCTTCAGGTGGGTGTGACTCCCACTCCCGCTACCAGTCTTCGCTCGTTACGTAGTGATGAGCCAAAGCTGTCACGCCGGCTCGCAGAGCGGAGGCAAAACTATCGCGTTTCGTCCGAGCATCGGCTCGGCAAGCTGGCATTTCAGGGAAGTGATCCGACTGCCCGACTGTAAATCGGGTGTCACAAAACTAAGTCGGAAGTGACGAACTGGAGCAATACCAGCACTTCCCACCAGCCTTCGCCACCGCTTCGGCTTGGCAGGCCATTTCCGGACTCGTAGCTCAATTAGCAGAGCGCCCTGTTGTCTGCGGGAGGGTTGAGGGTGCGACTCCCTTCGGGTCCGCCATTTTTCGGAGTGTAGCTCTTCAGAGTGCTCGGCTTGAGACCGGGAGGTCGCAGGTGGAAATCCTGCCATTCCGACCATTTCGCTGCTCAGTCGAATAACAGTAGTTCACCCGCCTGTTAAGCGGGACGGTGTTGGTGCGAATCCAACCTGAGCAGCCAATTTACCCGGGTGGAAATTGCCTACCGGCAGAGACCTCGCACGGTCGAAGTAATGGCCGGAAGCAATTTCCTGTGCGCTCGGGTTAATCCTGCTCGCGCAGCTCAAACTACAGAGCGCGGCGCTTCTAACGCCGAAGATGAGGGTGAGACTCCTTCCGCGAGTGCCATTTTCTGGGGTGTAATGTCAGCAGCAGACGGGCGTTAGCACGCGGCCACCAGTTCGGAACGAGGAGGTCGCAGGTGCAACTCCTGCCACCCTGACCATTTAATGGAAGGCAGGCAGATATAAGCTGGCTGCACCTGTCTCGAAAACAGGATCGGCATGAACCGTTGTGGCCGCGTGCTAACGCTCGGAGCGTTACCGACGCCTTCCGCCAATTCTGAACCCTCAACGAAAGGAATCCCATGAAGCCCGTACTCCGATACCAAAGCCAGTTGCTCTTTCGCAAGAGCTTCAAACCAAAACGTGTCCTCCGACTCCGCCCCGTGAAACTGATGCTTTCGTTTCAACGGGTGCGGTTCGGTCTGAAACCAAAAATCAAAATTCCTAAAACGTATGAATGCGACTCACCTTGAATCCAAATTCGCCCTGATGGGGGCGCGCTTTAAAGTCAGCGTCGCGCCCACGCAACGTGCTTCGACTGACTACGCCGTGGATATTCAGAGAGATCGCCGCGGCGAGTTCTTCGAACTCCGTGTGCCCGAACGATGGCGCCATTCAATCGACGCGAACGTGCTTCAAACAGATAAACGCGACCGGCATCTCCTTTTGTTTGTTCGTTCACCCGAAGGTAAGGCGGCGCGCTTTCTCTGCGGTCACGACGAACGCGAGTGGTTTGTCGCCGCGGTTCCCGGTGGAGCATCGAGCGTCTTGCAAGCTAAAGAGGCATTGAAGCCTCTGGCCGTTCGTGCTCGCCAGAACCAGCTCAAAGTTCCGGCACGGCTGCGAAATCGTCGCAAGAATGCAGCCTTTCGCCGGCAGGGTGAATGGTTCTTTGTGCCGGCTTCGGCCTGGAATCGCGACGCGATCAAGGAAAAGTTCGTTCTCCATAACGAACCGCTGCGACGCGGTGGAGGCAAAGCCCACATTGTGGAGCATCTGTTTCGTGTGGCGGGAGAAGCCGTTTACGTCTGTCCGAAATTCCCGAACGGCCTGAGCGAGGGCCGTTATCGCCAGCTGTTGCAGAATAAGCCCAGTGCCGCGCAATGGGGTTGGCAGGTCTTGCGACGCAATCCGCGCGTTTATGCGAAGGGGCGCATTCGTCACCCCGATCACGCCACGATCACGCTGCCCGATTGGCATCGAGTCGTGCTAAACACGGAGACTGAAACCGACACGATGCGCAACGTGGCATTCATCGATTAACCCTCCACATCGAGAGACATTCCACGAATATCTCTCGATTAATTTCCCCGCGCTGGCCGAAAAGGCGTTAGCGCGCGACTCGGCATTCGGCTGAATCATCGAAGCTATGTGCTGCGCTCCCGCGCGAGACTGCAAACTTGCGCGCTGCGAAACTTCGGCTGCGCGAGTTTTGCTAACCCCGCAACACCCGGCGCGCCGATTTCTCGCTCGATCCAAAACCTCAACCAAAGGAATCCGATGAAACCCGTTCTCCATTTTCAAAGCCAATGGCTCTTTCGCAAGAGCTACCGACCGAATCGCAGTCTTCGCATCCGCGCGGCAGCAAACCGAACTTCGTCTTTCGTCAGACACGCCGATTTGGTGTGAAACCGCAATTGGAACTCGTCTCGTAGCTCAAAAGCAGAGCCCCCGGCTGATAACCGGAAGACGCAGGAGCATTACCTGCCGAGACGACCAAATTGGCCGTGCGCAAGCACCCCGAGTAGCTGAGGCAGATTAGCGCCTCGTTGAAGACGAGGAGACGTTGGCGCGATACCAACCTCGGGGGCCACTCCGTCAATGCAAAGCAGCTCGCGCAGTCTGCCCTTCAAGCAGAGCCTAGCCGGTGCGAGTCCGGCGACGGAGACCAGATTTGCAAGTGCGGGCTGCGGGATTAGAAATCGTCAGCGAACGTTCATTCTGTTGTCGGAACTCCGCACGCCATTCTTTGCTCTCAAGGTGTAATGAGTTCTGCACGCCGGTTTGCGAAGCCGGAAGTTCGTGGTGCAAATCCACGTGAGAGCACCAGTTTCAAAAGTCCTGGGTGTGACCAGCAACAGGGCGAGTTTCGTAAACTCGTATTCACCAGTCTGCCCTGGCGTAGCTTCAGACCAGCGGATGTGAATCCGACGAGGCTCCAGCCTTCGCCTGCAGGCTTCGGCTCGGCAAGCCATTTCACCAGGGTCGTGATGTAACAGTGAGCATCTCCGCCTGTGACGCGGACTGTGCGGGTGCAAATCCCGTCGCCCTGACCATTTCCGGCAGCTTTCTGCTTTTCTTAAATACATAACAACCGGTAAAGGAGGAGAATTATGAACCGACGAACGCCCGAGGCAGCACGAAGAATCGCCGAATCGCTCGGCCCGGCCGAGAAGCTCGTCCAATTGATCATCAACTTCCCAGACCACCTGTGGCACAACCGGCCGGGTGTGATGCGTGACGGCAAGTGGAAGGCGGCGACGCGCAAGGAAATCGAGGAATACAAAACGAACGGTCGCCTGCGCAACGGTGAATTCCGCGAGCCTGGCCCGAACCCCGACGCGATCGAGCGGGTTTACGGCACGCTGGCCGACATTTGGACGGCGAACAATGAACTGGCCGCGCGTCTCGCTTCCTACGTGATGAAGGAAACGGATTGGCGCGACATGAAGGTGGTTTGCGCCGCCTTTATGCTGGTCCAGAGCCGTGCGGGCGAGCCGATCACCGAAGAGCAGAACGGTAAGAAAGTTGTTTTATTCAGCGATGACGACTACCGCGAGATCGGTGAAGCGATGATCAAGTTGTATGAGAAGGGTTCGAATCGCATGATGAATCCAAAGCTGATCCAGCGCATTGGCGAGGTCTTGAACCTGCCGGGCGTTGTGACGATGAATCGGACGCTTGGCTTCGGCAATCCGCACAAGCGCAAGCCGTTTGTTGGCCGTTACTACAATGCCGTGACAGACTGGCTGGATTATCGAGAAGCGAACATTTCGCTCCTCGAAGGCCTGAAGAAAGCAGGTTACTCGAAGACGGTTCAGAGCCTCGCTCGCATGGTCGGGTACAAGCCGAAATCGAAGCGCTTCTTTGAGGTGCTCGGCTGGAAGCAGAAGCAAGCCGCCGCAGGCCATCGCACCATCGGTTTGACGGACCTTCAGATCCGCAAGCTGTCGTTCGAGGGAATGTCAGAGAAGGAAATCTGCGAAACCATCGTTGCTGAAAAGCTCGGTTGGAAGCAGGTCATGGGCATGTTGCCACAGCATGTCGGCCTCACGCCGGCCATCTTCGTCGCGATGCTCGATCAGTTCTCCGCCAAGGATCTGATGATCCTGACGCCGACGCTGGAAGAGCTCGGACTGTTGCAGCACGCGCCGATCAAGCAGCGCTGGCAAGAAGCCATCAACACACAGGAAGACCAGCGGGCACGCAACATCGCGAAGAACCTTCGTGACCGTGAGTTGGCTGGAAAGCTGGAAGCATCGGCCGACGCAGCCGTCACCAAGGCGGTGGCCGAAGCGACCAAGCAAGCCGACATCCACATCATGTTTCTCATCGACACCAGTGGTTCGATGCAGGGAGCAATTGAAACCTCGAAGGAGGCGCTCTCGATGATCGTGCAGGGATTCCCGCCTGAAAAGCTGCACATCGCAAGCTTCAACACGGTCGGCACGCTGTTGAAGCCGCGCCACTGGTCAGCAGCCGGTGTTCAACACATGTTGAAAAGCATCGGCGCGAGCGGTGGCACGATCTACAGCTCGGGTGTGCGCGTGTTTCACGAGAATGGAGTGAAGATCCCTCCGGGCGCGGAACTGATTCTATTCGCGGTTGGCGACGAAGCGGGTGAAAAAGGAAATTTGTTTGCCCAGAACCTGAAGCAGTTCGGTTACGTGCCAAGCGCTATTGCCCACATTGTGAACGTGGCGCGTCAATCCCAGCGCGGAACGACGGTCCGTCTTGCCGCCCAGGAGCTCGGCGTGCCCTACACCGAGGTGAACGTCGAGCAGTTCACGGACGTTTACCAGGTGCAACGCACGCTCAAGGCCGTGCTCGAAGCGCAGCCGTATCGGGAAAAAGGTTCGATAATCGAGAAGATCATGCAGACCGAACTGTTGGTCTCGCCTTTTTAAAATCACAGGAGCGCGGTGAACCGCCGCGCTCCCTTTCCATTTCCACCACGCAATCGGACGGAAGTTACAAGCTAGCTCATTCGGTAGAGCATCTGTCTGTAAACAGAGGGTAGCCGGTTCGAATCCGGCGCGTAAACTCAAAACACTTCTGACCACTCGCGCGGTGGTTTTTTTTAAATACGCAAACGGGTGGAAGTCACAAGCATCAAAAGATCGCCCCGCCGCAAACGCGGCCACCTCCATCCACTCGCGTAGGACTTATACCTCTGAAATTGACCCGTACACCGTCTGACGATAGTGTCAGACAGCATGAAAACGATTCCGTTGCGTCAGTTGATTCGTGAACCGACCAAGGTCAAGCGCTGGACTCGTTCCGGACAAAGCGTTCAAGTGACGGACAACGGCAAGCCACTTTGGGTAATTCAACCGGTGGCAACTGAAGAGAACGACCCGGAACGCGCGCGGGCCATTGATGAGCTTCTTGATGAAGCGTTGCGCGCGCCGCGGTCGAAAATCAGCCTCTCGAAGATCCTGGAGGAATCGCGTCGATGAGAACGTATGCGGACACCAGCTTCCTGGTGAAACTTCTGTCCGGAGAAGCTGGATCAATCGAAGCCGCCGCGGAGTATCGCCGCTTGAATCGTCCGCGGCTTTTCTATCTTCCCTTGCACGCATTAGAGGTGGAGAACGCAATCCGGCAGCGTGCCTTTCACGCGCGTCGTGTCCTGCCGGCGGACGAGCGGACACAGATCAAACGCGAGCGCGATGCCGCGCTGGCGCGCGTCGCCCAGTACTTGAAACGGGGCGTGTTGAGCGAAGTGATTTTAGACATGGACGCCGCGATGGACAGGGCGCGGGCGCTTTCGGCCAAACACACCGACCACTTTGGGGTGCGGGCCATTGATTTGCTGCACGTCGCCGGCGCGCTCCTTTTGCAGAGCGAAGTGTTTCTCACCTTCGACGAGCGGCAGTTTGCATTAGCCAAGGCGGAGGGAATGGAAGCGCCCGCCTTATACGCCGCGGCCTGACCGCGCGCGCCGCCGCTTCAATTTGTGAATTTGCATTACGCAATCGGCCAGGAGTTACAAGCAAACATGCAGGTTCGAATCCTGCCTCCTCCACCAGACGGAGGAGTAGCCAAATGGTAAAGGCATCAGTCTAATGAAACTGACAAAAAAACACTTCTCTCCACTCGCGTAATGCTCCCTTTACGCCACGCAATCGAACGGAAGTTACAAGCACACTGCGATTGTGGGTTCGAGTCCCACCACCGGCACCAATCTAAGCTCCTCATTCAAAGTAGCTTCTGAAGAATTCATTTGGAAGTTCCAGTGAAACTTCCAGTGAATTGACCATTCTGGAACAACGCCGACAGTATTCGGTGCTCTTCGGCCAGAATCTCCTCACAGGGCTTCATCGCTGATCCGTAAACTGAAACAAACCATGAAAGTGAAATTCCGATTATTTCAGCGCGCAAGCGGGGCATTTTACATTGAGGACACCTTTACAAAACAACAAACAAGTTTAAGGACCAAAGACAAGTACATCGCTCAGCGTTTGTTGCTTGCGAAGAATGAGGCTTTCGCGCAGCCCGTGCTGAATCTCGAAATTGCCCGCGTGCATCTTGCCGCAAGTGATCCCGCAATGGGAAAACGAACATGGCAGGATGTGATGGAGGCCATCATCAAAACAAAGACTGATCAGACAAAAACTCGCTGGCGGAGAGCTATCGACGACCGCGCATTTGAACTCATTCGGAACCTCAAAGTCATGGAAACCGGCGCACATCATTTTTTGAAAGTTTTAGATGCCGGTACGGTCGCAACTAACGCGTATCTGAAAACGATCCATAATTTTGCGCTGAATCTCGGTTGGCTTCCCATCCCTATTGTTCCACGAAAACTTTGGCCAAAAGTTCAATTCAAGGAACGACGCGCCATCACGTTGGATGAACACAACCGCATTGTGGAGCGCGAACGCAATCCCGAATTAAAAGCGTTTTACCTTTTGCTTTGGCATCTCGGCGGTTCCCAAAGTGATATTGCAAATCTCCGTGCCGAGGACGTCGATTGGAATGAGAAAGTGATTTCATATCGCCGATTGAAAACGAAAACATTGTGCATGGTGCGCTTTGGAGAAAATCTTGCGCGAATATTGGAAACACTACCGAAAAGTGGATTGTTCTTACCACGCTTGTCGAGGATGAAGGAAAAGCACCGAGCGAAGGAATTCAAACGCCGCTGCAAGGGATTGGGGATTTCGGGAATCACTTTGCACAGTTACCGGTACGCGTGGGCTGAAAGAGCCAAAGAGGCAGGGTATCCAGAGAGATTTGCTCAGGAGGCGCTTGGTCACAATTCAAAAGCCGTACACCGTGCGTACGCAAAGAAGGTACAGGTGAAACTTCCAAGCCTGGAGGAGTTTGAAGCCAAAAATCTATCAATCAGCGCAACGCTTTGAATCGCTGGCAGGCTCCGTGAAAATTTCAGCGATGGTGCAGTTTAAGCGTCGCTGAATCTGTTCCAACGTTCGCAGCGTCGTATTCTGCTGCCCCATTTCCATCCGGAACACCGTTGCCGGTGAAAGGCCGAGTTTCTTTGCGAAGGCTGCATACGTCAGGCTGCCTCGTTTTTTTCGAAGGAAATGTCCGAGCTGCTGTTCGAGCGTGGAACGCACGCCCAAAAGGGTGCCTCAAGCCCCATTTCACATGTGAAATTTTTTCTTGACCCCATTCCGCATGTGAAATACACCTGCTGGCCAGCAGCGATGAGCTCTTTTCCGGAACAATCAACTCTTCATCAAACATGAGTAAAAAAAGTGTGACCTTTGCAACTCTGTTGGCGTTAGTAATCGCGACAATTCCAATTCGTGCGGCCGATCGCGTCTCGGCAGCTCAAGAATCAGTGGAAAAATCAGCTTCCCGATTGCAATTCACCAAACGGGGCCAGCCATTAACTGCATTGGAACTGAAGCAACTTGAATTCCATTCAGCACAATTTGCCAGTCGCTACCAGCATGCCGGCGGAGCCGAGGCCAGCACAGAAACAATAATCCTTGCCACCATTGGAGCGCTTGTGCTCATCGGCGCGATCATTGCCGTAGCCGCAAAGGACGACGAGAACGGCGAGTGATCGTGAGCTGCGAGTGGAAACGATTGGCACTTCTGTTTACTTCCTGCGCGCTCGGGTGCTTTTTGGCAGGAGCAGGCTGCGCACAAGTGCAGCAGTTCCCGGGATTCGTGATCGGAGATCGGGCTGCCTTGATCATGTCAGTTCCACCACTTCTGCAGAGCTCCACTGTTTCTTGTGGACCGACCTGTCTCGCCGCGATTGCTGCTTATTGGGAAAAGGATTATGCCAAAATGGTTGAACAATCTGCGCCAGCATCATTGGCCAAGGACTTCACTGCCGCACAATTAGCAGAGATGGCGAACGAATTGGGTCTGAGGGCATTTACTGTTACCGCCACGCTGAACCTCATCCTGGACAACGTGGAAAAAGGGCGTCCGGTAATGGTGCTCATTCGCAAACCGCCAAGCGCTCCGACGGTTCGATTTGTCTTCAATGGCATACCGACAAGCGCGCTCGCAGACTGGAAAGCACGTCGCGAGTCGCATTGGGTCATTGTAGTTGGCTACACGTCAACTCGGATTATCGTCCATGATCCAGCGGCTGGCCGTCTCTCAATTCCGCGTTCCACATTTGAGGAATGGTGGAGTGCCCGGAGGCGAGTGGCGCTTTTGCTGACGGGGTAGCTGATCGCGGTGTGATTTGCTCAATGCACTGACGGGACAGGTCACAAAGAAGACCACAGCGAGATGAATTGGCCGGAAAGCCAAGATGCCCTACCTTTAAACAAACAGATCAAACTTAATGACTTGAATCATTCTTGGTTTACGCTCCACGTGAAGCTCGAATTCATTTCACGGAGTTGAGATCATCGTGAACGACAGGCTTATTCACGCGAAGCCGTGCAATATGACTGATTGGGAAAAACGCGGAGAATGGCTGTCACTTGTAACCATCCGAGATGGTATGTGTGCTGGACGGACGAGTGATTGACATGGAACGTCGCACGCCCGTAC
>JBFMDG010000280.1:0-8945 GCA_040754135.1 Verrucomicrobiota bacterium | reverse complement strand
ACACGGTTCACAAAACGGTTTCGTTCTCACCTGCGATTATGGCCGCCTGCCGTTTTTTTCTCTTGCTGGTGGCTGCCTCGACGGGGTTGACCGGAGTGTCGGGGCTGGCGCTGTGGAGCGCGGTGGTGCTCGCGGCTTATGTGGTTGGACTGAGTTACATCGCGCGGCATGAAAGCACCCACGCCACTCTGCGTCACTGGCCAGTCGTTTTCCTGGCCGCCCCTATCGTGCTCGCCCTCCTTGCCAACGGGGAAGAATATCGTCAGCGCGCCATTGTGCTTTCGCTGGTGGTCGGGCTTTGGATTTTGCGCTCGTTGCGTCCGGCGCTTTGGTCCGCTCAACCCAATTACGGAAAGACGGTCAGTGCACTCCTCGCGGGCATTGTCCTCGTGGATTGCCTCGCTGTGCTCGGGGGCGGGACGGCTGAGTTTACGACTGTATTTGTGATGCTGTTTGCGGCGGCGCTTTTGTTTCAGCGCTACGTTCCGGCGACCTGATCATTTTTCCGCTTTGCTGTAAGCTTCTTTCATGATCAGGAGCATCTCGTTCGCATCCGCAAAACCAACATGTTGGGAGATGAACGAACCGTCCGGGCGCAGGAATGCGATGGTGGGGATGCTGCGCACTTGATATCGGCTGGCCAATTCCGGCTCTTTATCGACATCGATCTTCACTGAGATCCAGGTTTGGGCCGCTTCGATGACCTTTGGATTCGAGTAAGTTTCCCGATCGAGCATTTTGCACGGGCCGCACCAGGTGGCGAAGAAGTCCACCATGACCGGTTTATTGAGCTTGCTCGCTTCCGCCAAGGCGCCTTTGAAATCGGTTTTCCAATCCATGTCGCTGCGGGCTCCCGCTTCTTTGGGGCTGGCGCCCGCCGCCATGGGGCTGGTGTTGACGCGCGGTTCGCGGTCACAACCGGTAGGACCGGCCATCAGGAGGAGGAGACTTGCTGCGAGCAACAAAAACCGGCGGGAGCGTTGTGATAGGGAATTCATTTCATTTTCAGGAGTAAACGGCGTTTAAAAGTTCATTGACCTGCTTTTGGTTAGATTGCACATCCCCGAAGTTTATTCCCTCGAAATCGCCCCTGAGAAACTTCAAGGCATATTTTTCCCGATCGATTTCGCCGCGGGTGCGCACGCCAAATCTCCGAAAAGCCGGCACCGGCGGACACCAGCCTTGAATGGCGTGTTGCAGGAAAAATCCAAGCACGGCCCCCGTCAGCATGAACCATTTTTTGTTCACGGTCAGGCCGAGGACCAATCCGCTGAGCGCAATGGCGGAGGCATTCATTTCCAGCCACCGTTCCATGCTCCATTCCCGCTCCAACTCTTCGATGCGCCGGGAGATGGTCTCTTTGTCCTGGCTGGCGTAATACCGAATGTTCTCCTCGATGTGGCGATCGATCTCCTGCAAGGCCTCCGGTGAAGTGTGGGCGCGAACCCGGTCGGGTGAATTGTTCATTCGTCGGATCATAACGTTCCTTTGCTGCGATGATTGTCCTGGGGAGGTCGCCCTCTCCCTGGAAATATCGGCGCATTGCCGTCTTGGGAAAACGAGGGGAGGCTCTGATTCTTTTACCGGGAGATCGCAGGAGGCGGCTTCAGGCCGAAACGAGCCCATCCGCAAATGGAACTGCCGCTGCGACACTTCGAGGCAACGCCTCTAATCGCGCGATCGATTTTTGCGCACCGATTCAAAAATCCAGGCAACGAACCAACCGGCGCCGAGCGTCGCTGCCAGGATCGCAAAGGGAATCCATCGGGTGCGATGCCAATCCCAATACCCTTTAAATCCGAGCGCGACAAACACGACTCCGGCCGCGAGAGTCAACGTCACGAGGACGGGACCAAAACGCAGATTCTTCGGCAGGTACTTGAATTCAGCCCACACGGTCAACAGGCAAACCAGGCCGCACCCCAAAACGCCGGTGAACAAGTTTGCCGGAGTTAACAGGGCAATAAGTCCCGGCGGATTGGCCTGCCCGCTTCGCAAATGATAGAGGACGCTCCACGTCAGCAGAACGAAACCTCCGAAACAAACCCAGCCAATCGCCCAAAGACGAAGACGCTTCGCTTCGCGCCGGCTCTTCTCCGGGTTGAAGGCAAAGGCCATCTCGCGCAAAACCGTCGGCGCCACTTCGATCGTCCCGTAAAGCGTCCCCAAAATCGCCAGAAACGCGCCCGCGAAATAAAGCGTGCTCAAGGCCGGGTGCACCGCCGTCACGAATTCTGATTGAAACGCCAGCAGGTTTGATCCGCCCGGAATCTTTTGTTGCGGGCCCAACACTGCCGCGCCGCACGCTACAAAAACAATCGTAAACACCAGCACCGCCAAAAAACTGAGCGTGGCATCGATCAGGATGGCGCGGATCCAGCGCCGATTCGGATGCGCGGGCGCCTGCTCCATTTGATGCAGTTCGGCGCGAGAAGCGATGGAACGTCCGGCCTGGCCCCAGCGCTTATCCCGCAGGTAAGACACATACGCCAAATAATCATAGCTCGAGCCGCCCAGCACGCCGACGTAGGTGATCGCTTCCACCCACACGGCGCGATGGGCGAATTCCGGATGCGTTTCGGGCGTTAACCAGGGCGGATAATGGAAGCTCTGCGGAATCAGCGCGCCGGTCATCAAGCCGAACCAATCCGGCTGGATCAAAAACAATGCGACCGTCACACAGCCGAGCATGATGAGCGTGATGGCCAGCTGAATTTTTTCGAGAGCGGCATATCCTCCGGTCACGCATAACACCAGCACGACCGCCAATATTCCCATCCCCCAGACATAATGTGCGGCGCCGGCAAATGCGCCATGCGTTCCGGTTGCCGCGGCAAGCAAAGTGCCGATCGTTCCCGAGTGAAAGCAAACCCAGATCGGAAAACAAAGAATCGCTAAAATCACCAGGACCATCGGAAACCAGCCGCGCGGTCCCGGAAATTCCATCCAGCGCTGAAACGGATGCGCTCCAGTCAACACCATCTGCCGCGCGGCCGTGTAAACCAGCACCCATTTCAAAAGGAGGACCAACAAGAAAAACCAGAGCACGCGATACCCGAAAATCGAGCCCGCACGTGAGGAAAAAATCAGTTCGCCCGCTCCGATGGTCAGCGACGCAATGACTGCCCCCGGTCCGAACACAGCCATCCATCCGGCGAAAGTTCTCGGCAACTCGGGACCTTGCACCGCAGAAGAAGGCGCGTCGAAGATCTGCTGGTCTGCAGGCGTGGCCATGGTGCTGGTGGTAACGCCGGATTCTCGACAGGCCACACGGCAAGTGCAAGCGGGAACTGGTGATGCAATTGAAATCGGCCTTGGCTCTTTGCTTGCCGCGGCTATCGAACAACCAGTGCCTTTGCGAGCGAATGGTGTTCGAGCCCAATGCGGCGCTACAAAACGGTGTTCTCTTTCTCCGTCTCTTCAGCGAACTTCCCTGGCCCGCGTCACCTTAAATTCAAACTCAGCCTCAGCCGCATCCGGCAAAGGTGCTCGTTGCGCTCGGCGCAGTGCTTCCTTTTTTGCCAGCGAAAGATTTGTCGCCTCCAACACATATTCGTGCACGTCCGTGAATTGCCGCCTTACTTGCACCCGAAATGTTGGTCGGCGCGGCTTTGGTGCCGGTGCAGGCGCGCTTTTCCGGGCGTGGTCGAATCGTTCCTTCGATCGAGGTGCGGCTCTGGCGCGACGCTCCGGTCGAATCGGCGCACGAATCGGGTCCGGCGGCTCGGAGGTTTGCGCAAGCTCATATTTGATTCCAATCACCTTGGTCCCCTCGGCGTAGGACAGCGTTTTGGGAAAAAGAAAGTAGGAAGCGTTCACCTCGCGAAAAAATCCTATGACACCGAAATCCTTGCGCGTGCCGGTGGGCGGCTGCTTGACGGTGAGCACCCGATTCTCTTTGATCGCTTTGGAAAAGGCTTTGTCAGACTCCGGATCCTGCCAAAGTGTGACGATCTCCGGCGCCCCTGATCTCTCGACCAACGCGGCAAATCGCACTGTTTTTGCCTCAGGCACAGTTTTTAATTTCATTCGCTTTCCTGCAGCGTTTCGTTTTGGCGTGGGGCGGGTGCAGGCGAGTCTTCAGCCTCCGCCGGCGCATGGGCGTCTTCCTGTAACACGGGAATTTCCCTGAACGCGCCATCGCCTCCGAGATGCACGCGAAACAAGGCGTCGAATCCTTCGCTCAATTGCGGAGGCTCGAGCCGCTTGAAAGTGGCAATAACCCCGACCTTTGGAATGCGCGCTGGCCCGCTTCGTTGTTCGTTCCGTTCCAGAGCCGATTTCAAATCGGTTTCGAAAAAGTATCCCACCACCCGGAACTGAAACTGGCGCGCCAAAGCCATGTACTCCGCGCGCACCGGGCGGGTGACATTGGTGTTATCGACGACGAATGGTTGTTTGCCGCGCAGGCAGGCGTCCACGAGCAGATGTTCACGGCGCCGCGTTTTTAACATGTCGCGATTGATGCGCACATGCGTGGCATAGAACCTTTGCTCGTAAAAGGACGATTTGCCCGAACCTTGCACACCGATGAACAAGACCATTTCCATCGGGCTAATTTATCTGAGAAACGGCCCGCGCGCTCGTGAGAACTCGGCAGCTGAAATTTGTCCACGGTCCAACCCAAAATCGCCCTCCGGTGTGATTGGATGTGATTTGATGGTGAAACCGGAAACGGTCCATGATAAAACGTCGCGTTCCCAGTGCACCGTGCAACGACATAAAACGCTGCTCAATCCAATGCTCCCGATGCGATGCTCGCTTCTTTTACTGCTCGCAGCGCTCGCGATGACTGACCGGCCATTGCGAGGCGCTGAATCCCTGCGCGAACAAGTTCAGCGCCGGCTTTTGCCTGAACGCCTGCAAGCGGTTCACGAGGCGCGCCAGCGTCTCGCCCGCGAGCGCGTCGCGCTCCCCAATCTCGGCGTTTATGAAGATTACCGCGCGGTCATTCACGTGCACGCGGAGGATTCCGATCACACCAAAGGCACGCGCCCGGAAGTGCTCGACGCCGCCAAAAAAACCGGCGTGCGCGTGGTCCTCTGGACCGATCATCGCGGTCCGAAGAGCGACGCCTGGCGCGGGCTGCGTGAAGGAGTTTTGTTCATCGCCGGCTCTGAAGATGGCGGCGGCGTGCTCCGCTTTCCGGAGTTCGACTCGGACGGAAAACCGCTCAGCGACGGAGGAATGAAGTTTTTATCGCACATCGAAGAACGCCTCGATGCCGCCAGTGACGGATTTGTCGGAATGGAAATTTCGAACCGCCACACCGATGCCGTGCTCGACAAAACCCTCGAGGAACAGCTCGTCGCCGCCAGCAAAGATCCCCAACGCTGGGCGGAATTCGTCGAGGTTTTCCGCAAATTTCCCGACGAAGTCTTTGGCGTCAGCACCGATTATCACACCAATATTTTTGCTCGATGGGATCGCGAAACTCAGCAGCGTGCTTTTACCGGGATTGGCGCCAATGACGCGCATCAGAATCAAATTTTCGGCGGCGTAACATTCGACCCTTATGAAGTGAGCTTCCGCAATTTGAGCACCCATATTCTGGCGCGCGACCTGACCGAATCGGAAATTCGACAGTCATTGCGCGAAGGTCACGTTTATGTTTCGCACGATTGGTTGTGCGATCCCACCGGGTTTGCTTTTGGCGCGGGAAACAATCTCGGCGTATTCACGATGGGCGATACCGTGCCGATTATGGGCAACACAAGGATCATGGCTGTCACACCTGTTCCAGCGCGGTTGAAGCTCCTGTTCAACGGCAACCTCGCGCACCAAAGCAAGGGCACGAACCTGATTTACGAAACGCGCGAGCCGGGCGCTTACCGCGTTGAAGCCTGGATCGAGATCGATGGCGAGGAGCGGCCATGGATTTATGCCAACCCTGTTTACCTGAAGTTGCCCACGCCCGATATGATCAGCTTGCCAACTTTTGAATTAGCCGCCGGAGTCGAACTTAAAAAAAATCTGGACTACACCGACGGACCGGAGGAAGACGCTGCGAAACACCAGTTGGACTTGTACATTCCCAAAGCCGATGGGCCCTCGCCGGTTTTCTTTTTTGTGCATGGCGGCGCGTGGCGGTATGGCGATCGTTCGCAGTACCCGCCGCTGGGCAATCGATTGGCCAAAGCCGGATTTCTGACGGTCATCCCGAGCTACCGGCTCGCGCCCAAACATCCGCACCCGGCACAAATTGAAGATGTGGCTTCGGCTTTCGCCTGGACGGTGCGACACATTGCGCAACACGGCGGAAACACCAATCGCATTTACATCGGCGGCCACTCCGCCGGGGGGCATTTATCCGCTTTGCTCGCGCTCGATCGAAAATGGCTCGAACGACATCAAATTGCTCCGACTCTGATTCGTGGAGTTGCCGCCTTGAGCGGCGTTTTTAATCTGACGACCATCGCCGACAGCCAGAGTTCCGTGTTTGGGACGGATTTCGAAGTGCGTCGATCCGCATCGCCTTTTTTCCAAGTGCGTGAGGAGGCGCCGCCCTTTTTGGTGACCTATTGCCAATGGGATTATCTCACATTGCCAGCGCAAGCGCGGGAGTTTCATCGTGCATTGCGCGATGCCAAAGTGACGGCAGACCTCGTTTATGTTGCGCGGCAGAATCACATCTCGACCATGCTGAATTTTCCCAAGAACAACGACGCCACGGCGGAAGCGGTGCTTGGATTTTTGAACTCGTTGCCGAGCTCGACCGAAAAAGCGGGGCGATGATGCAATTGGCCTACCTTTGTCGGAAACTTCGTCCCAAACTTTGTCGATCGAAAATCATTCTTCGAAAAAGTTTGCGACAAGGTTTTCGACAAAGGAAATGACAGGCGAGTCGCCTTTTGCTGAAAGCCAGTCGCTGGAGTTTAGAGATTTTTGCTCCTACCTTTGTCGGAAACTTCGTCCCAAACTTTGTCGATCGAAAATCTTTCTCCGACAAAGTTTGCGACAAGGTTTTCGACAAAGGAAATGACAGGCGAGACGCCTTTTGCGAAAAGCCAGTCGCTGGGGTTTAGAGATTTTTGCCACCGACCTTTGTCGGAAACTTCGTCCAAAACTTTGTCGATCGAAAATCATTCTTCGACGAAGTTTGCGACAAGGTTTTCGACAAAGGAAATGACAGGCGAGTCGCCTTTTGCTATCGAAGACTCAGGTTCGCGGCTGCAATGATTCCAGTTTGGGCAACTCCCGTTTGATCCCGGTGAAATTCCCCTCTTCGCAACAGCACACGAATCCTTCCGTGACCGACTTCAACTCTTCCCAGCGTGCACGAATGCTTTTGGCTTCCTGCTTGGAAATTTGATTGTCCCCGGCGGCGGTGGCGATGACCGCCAAAAGATCAGCGAACTCCTGCACAATTTGGTTCGTGGCCGGGATGAGAAAAAGCGGGTGCGGCCAGTTGGCTTTAGGGTTTTTGATGAAAAATCCGCCAGCCCGTTCGCAAATCCATTGCACGACACGCACATCATTGGTGCAGCGCACGAGAGCTTCGATGCGATCGAGCGGATTGACCGTGCCGCTGCCCGGTTCCTCGGAGGGTTCGGCCCATTTGTAAATCAACGAGAGCGACAGGCCGAGTTGCGCGGCTATTTCCTTGGGATTGGCCTGATGCAACACGTCGCGCAGCAGTTCATAGGATTGCATGGTGTCAAAGGTGCGAAGCGCCGCGGTTCTTAGCAAGCGAAAATCCCGGCTGATGCGGCGCTGTCGATACCCGGCGGCGTGCCGTGGCTACACAATTTGCAGCGGGCATTTGGGCAGCGCATCCAAAAACGCCTGCCCGTAACGTTTCGTCAGAATGCGGTTGTCCAGGACAACCACAATGCCTTGATCGGTCTTGGACCTGATCAGCCGGCCCACGCCCTGTCGAAATTTCAGGATCGCTTCCGGCAAGGAAAAATCGGTGAACGAATTGCCGCCGCTCGCTTCGATGTCTTCGATGCGCGCCTGAATTAACGGATGATCGGGAACAGCAAAGGGCAACCGGGTGAGAATCACATTCGAGAGCGCTTCGCCAGGCACATCGACCCCTTGCCAGAAACTGTCAGTGCCAAAAAGCACCGAGTCCACGTCCTCCTTGAATTTTTCCAGCATGAGCGTGCGCGGTGTGCCTGTGCCTTGGATAAAACATTCGATGCCGAGCTTGTTGAAGAATGGTTGCATACGCTCGCCGAGTTGCTGCATCAGCCGGAAATTCGTGAAGAGCACGAACGCTTTCCCGTGCGTTTGCCGGATGAAATGCTCAATCCAATGCTGCAACGCATCGTCGTACTGCGCTTCCCGCGGATCGGGCATCTTGCCCACAACGTAAAGCTTCATCTGCTTTTCGTAATCGAAAGGCGACCCGGTCTGAAGCTGCCGGGCCTCTTCTCCACCGACCCGGCTCGCGAAATAGCGTAGGACAGGCGTCCCGCCTGTCCCTTTGGTCTCTTCCGGTTTTTGTTTCTCGAGTGGTTTGTCGCTGCTCGCGCTGGGAGACAGGCGGGACGCCTGTCCCACGCTGAGTTTGAACTCATCGGGGTTGAGCTTTGCCTTTTCGGGGTTCTCGCGGATGTAGATGGCGAATTTTTCGAGCTGGGCTTCGGTGCGCACGATGCAATCGAACGATTCATCTTGCCAGAAAGCTCCCTGCCGGCCGAGCAGGCTATTGAGCTTGTGCGAGGTAAATGACTTCCAGCTATGCAGAATATCTTCCAGGGAATGCCCGGCGACCGGCCGCACCAGCACGTGCACGTGATTTGGCATCACCACAAACGAACCGAGCTGATAACGCTGGCCATCAAAAAAACGCAGCGCGTTTTCCACAATAAATGCGCACTCAGGCCGACGGAGCCAGCACGCGCCGTAACCCGCATCCAACCACTCGTGAAAACGTTCGGTAAACAGCTGATAATATTCAGCGCGTTGCGCGGCCGAGTGCGGTTCAGGATTCTTTT